>JBHICX010000140.1:0-6435 GCA_046759805.1 Kiloniellales bacterium
GGTCAATGGCCAGGCTCAACACCCCGCCGGAGATCAAGGCGACCGCGAGCCACTGCCCGGTGCCGAGCCCCTCGCCAGCGACCGAGGTGGACAAGAACGCCACCAGGATCGGCGCGGAACCTCGGGCGATCGGATAGACCTGGCTCAGATCGCCCTCCCGATAGGCCATCAAGAGGGCCAGGAAGTAGAGGTTGTGCAGGACGATGGACAACGCCAGGAACGGCCAGCTGGCCAGCGCCGGCGGCGGCACCTGGGTCGCGTCCGCCACCGCCGCCAGCGCCATCGCGCCGTACAGCACCGCGCTCTGCGTCGTGCGGTCGGCGGCCCCCTTCAAGAGCGCGTTCCAGCTCGCGTGCAACAGCGCCGAGAACAGTACCAGGGCGACGATCTCGAAGCTGAGCGGCATCGCCGTCGGCGCTGGCGCTTATTCCTCGACGCCCAACAGCGATCGCGCGTAGGCGCGGGCCTCGAAGGGGCGCAGGTCGTCCACTCCCTCGCCGACGCCGACCGCGTGCACCGGCAACCCGAACCGCTCGGCGAGCGCCACCAGCACCCCGCCGCGGGCCGAGCCGTCGAGCTTGGTGAGCACCAGCCCGGTGATATGGACCAGATCGCGGAACACCTCGACCTGCGCGTGCGCGTTCTGCCCGGTGGTGGCGTCCAGTACCAGGAGGCAGTCATGCGGCGCCGTAGGCTGCAGCCGCTTCAGCACCCGCACGATCTTCTGCAGCTGGGCCATCAGCTCGGCCCGGTTGTGCAGCCGGCCCGCGGTGTCAATGATCAGCAGGTCAAACCCCTCTTCCCGCGCCCGGGTGAGCGCGTCGAAGGCGAGGCCGGCGGGGTCCGCGCCCGGCTTGGCGGCCACCACCGGCGCGCCGACGCGCTGGCCCCAGATCTCGAGCTGCTCCACGGCGGCGGCCCGGAAGGTGTCGCCGGCGGCCAGCATCACCGTGAGCCCGCGGTCGCGGAACCACTTGGCCAGCTTGCCGATGGTGGTGGTCTTGCCGGTGCCGTTGACGCCGACCACCAGGATCACGTGCGGCTTGTGCTGCCGGTCGGGCTCAAGCGGTCTTGCCACCGGATCGAGGATGGCGGCAATGTCGTCGGCCAGCACGGCACGCACCGCCTCCGGCGTCACCTCCTTGTCCAGCCGCTTGCGTTCAAGCCCGCCGGCAAGCCGCGCCGCCGTGGCCGGCCCCAGATCGGCGGTGATCAGCAACTCCTCGAGCGCGGCGATGCTGTCCTCGTCCAGCCGGCCGGGGCCGAAGATCCCGGCGATGCCATCGCCGATTCGCGCCGACGAGCGCCCGAGGCCGGCCTTCAGTCGAGCGAGCCAGCCGCCGTTGGCCGAGGTCATTCGGCGGAGGCAGGCCGGCCAACCAGCGTCCGATCGGCGACGCCGGTGATCCCGGCCTCGACGATCGCGCCCGCGATCGCCGCGGCGCCGTCGAGGCGGACCGGCAGATAATGCTCCGAGCGGCCCGACGCGTCCGCTTCCACCAGCACCCGGACCCGCGTACCCACCCGATCTTCCAGCAGGCGAGCCAGCGCGGCCTCGCCCTTGGCGCGCAGCCTGAGCGCGCGCTCCTTGCGTACCGGGCCCGGCAGCTGCGGCATGCGCGCGGCCGGGGTGCCGCGGCGCGCCGAATAGGGAAACACGTGCAGCAGGCCGAGCCCGCAGTCGTCAACGAGCGCCAGCGTGTCCCGGAACATGGCCTCGGTCTCGGTCGGAAAGCCGGCGATGAGGTCGGCGCCGAACACCATGTCGGGCCTGAGCCGTCGCGCCCGCCGGCAGAACGCCACCGCCACATCCCGGCTGTGCCGGCGCCGCATCCGCTTCAGGATCAGATCGTTGCCCGCCTGCAGGCTCAAGTGCAGGTGCGGCATCAGCCGCGGCTCGTCGGCAATGAGCCGCCACAGCTCCCGGTCCACCTCGGCCACGTCCAGCGACGACAGCCTCAGCCGCGGCAGCGCCGGCACCAGCGCCAGCAAGCGGCGGACCATCTGGCCCAGGCTCGGCCGGCCCGGCAGGTCGGCGCCATAGGCGGTGAGGTCGACACCGGTCAGCACCACCTCGCGATGGCCGGCCTCGACGAGGCGCCGCACCTGCCGCACCACCTCGCCGACCGCCACGCTGCGGCTGTTGCCCCTGGCGTAGGGAATGACGCAGAAGGTGCAGCGGTGGTCGCAGCCCTGTTGTATCTGCACAAAGGCGCGGGTGCGGCCCTGAAAGCCGGCGATCAGGTGGCCGGCGGTCTGGCGCACCGACATGATGTCGTTGACCAGCACCCGCTCGCCCTCTTCCGGACGCAAGGCCCATAGGGTCAGCTTCTCCTGGTTGCCGACCACGCGGTCGACCTCGGGCATGGCGGCGAAGCGGCCGGGGTCGATCTGCGCCGCGCAGCCGGTGACGATGATGCGGGCGCCCGGTCGCCGCCGCCGCGCCCGGCGAATCGCCTGGCCGGCCTGACGCTCGGCCTCCGCGGTCACCGCACAGGTGTTCACGATGACCGCGTCGGTCAGCGCCGCCTTGGCCGCAAGCCCGCGGATCACCTCGGACTCATAGGCGTTGAGGCGGCAGCCGAAGGTGATGACCTCGGTGCCGCTCATGGCGCCAGCAGGTTGAGGTCGAGCCGGCCCAGGAAGCTCACCGCCGCTGGCCCGGTGGCCAGGACGTGGCCATCGTCGCGCCACTCCACCAACAGCCGCCCGCCGTCCAGCAGCAACGCCGCCTGGCGCCCGCTCAGGCCGCGACGGTGCGCGGCCACCAGCGCCGCACAGGCCCCGGTGCCGCAGGCCCGGGTCAGGCCGGCGCCGCGCTCCCACACCCGAAGCCGGATGCGGTCCACCCCCCGCTCCGGGGACAACAGCTGGGCGGCGCCGATATTGGCGCGCTCCGGGAACAGGGGATGGTGTTCCAAGGCCGGCCCGTAGGTCTCGAGCGCCACCCTGTCCGCGTCGGCGACGAAAAACACCGCGTGCGGGTTGCCGATGCCGACGGCAACCGGGTCGGCGAGCGGTCCCGCCGTCATGTCGAGGTGCAGGGTATCAACCGCCGCGGCCAGCGGGATGGCCCGCCAGTCGTCACTCGGCCGGCCCATGTCGACGGTGATTTCGCCGCCGCCGCCGACGCGCGCGTCCAAGAGGCCGGCGCCGGTTTCGATGACCGCGCCATCGCGGCCGGACTCCGCCATGAGCAACGCCGCCACGCAGCGGGTGCCGTTGCCGCAGGCCGCGACCTCGCCGCCGTCGGCATTGCGGATGCGCATGAAAGCCTCGGCGTCGCCATTGGCGGGCGGCTCGATCACGATCACCTGGTCGCAGCCGATGCCGGTGCACCGGTCGGCGATGGCGCGCGCCTCCGCCTCGCCGATGGCGATGGCGCGCCGGCGGGCGTCGATCACGACGAAGTCGTTGCCGAGCCCATGCATCTTGGTGAAATCAACGCCGCCCATGGCGGCCGTTATAGGGGGCCGGCAGGCCCGAAGTCCACAGGATTTCCGGGGCTGTCGGGCGGCGGCGGATGCCTCGGTGCCGGCCGCGCCGGGCCAACCAGGCACGGCCGGCGGTTGGATCCGGTCGAAGGGGCCACGGCCCGAATTACGGGCAACCTATGATTAATCTGCAAGCTTTGCCGAGTGTGCCGGGAAGCCCTGGCGCAGCGGCCTGGTATCCGCCGCGCGGCGGCGGCGCCTCAGCTCGCCAACGCCAGCGCGTCGGCGGCGGCCCGCACCGCCTCCAATAATTTCTTGCGCGCCCGCGGGTTTGTGATGCGGTCGAAGTCCCGCACCAGCTTGATGACGTCCGGCTTGCGCATCGGATCGCCGGCAAAGTCCGTCGGCGCCTTCGTCTCTTTCAGGCGACTGAGCTGCGCCGCCTTCGTCGGCAGCCCTTCGAAGAAGAACGAGACCGGTACGCCCAGGGCGCCGCTGAACTCATACAGCACGCTGGCACTGACACGGTTCTGGCCCTTCTCGTACTTCTGCACCTGCTGGTAGCTGTAGCCCACGTGACGGGCGAGATCCTTCTGGCTCAGTTTCAGCAGCTTTCGCCGCACGGCGACCCGCTGCCCGACGTGGACGTCAACCGGATGCGGTTCCAATGATTTCGGCACGAGGACGCATACCCCTTGGCATGTGGGCTGATTTCAGTGGCGAGTAAGTTGTCACTTCTTGACACCACTTTCTCAGGTGTGTCAAGCAACTATAACACGATCTATGTCGAAACCTAAGGTTTCGCAAAGAAATTTCACCCGCAAACGAGTGAAATTTTATCCAATCGGGTGTAAAGCTACGTTATCGGGTATTTTATAATTTCATACTATTAGAACGATTATTAACAGCCCTCCGATGGAATGTTAACCATAAGCGCCGGCGCGCTCGAGCCCCCGTCTTCCCGCGGCCCGCATCGCTCGCCGACAGGTATGACGGGATACCGAGCTGTCAAGGGCTCGAGTGGCGGCCCCGACGGCACCGCTTGACACGCGAACGGTGCCTACCTACCTTCCGCCGGTCACCGCAACATGGCGGTTTTGATCTTCGCCCCATTCCCGGCGGCGTCAGCCAGCCCGCGAGTTTCGCGCACTGGCGGCGGTGGCGCCCGGGACCTAGACGCGGCGACTTATTCGCGGAGGCGGCTCAATCGATGTTCGACAGCCTGAGCACGCGGCTCGCCGGGATCTTCGAGCGGCTGAAGAAACGCGGCGCGTTGAGCGAGTCAGAGGTGGCCTCAAGCCTGAGGGAGATCCGCGTCGCGCTGTTGGAAGCCGACGTGGCGCTGCCCGTGGTCAAGGACTTCATCGCCAAGGTGCGGCAGCGGGCCGTGGGCCAAGAGGTGCTGCGCTCGGTCACCCCCGGCCAGATGGTGGTCAAGCTGGTGCACGACCATCTGGTCGAGCTCCTGGGCGCCGAAGCCCGGTCCCTCAACCTGGCCGCCGAGCCGCCGGCGGCGATCCTGCTGGTCGGCTTGCAGGGTTCAGGCAAGACCACCACCGCCGCCAAGCTGGGCCTGCGTCTCGCCACCCGCGAGCGCAAGAAGGTGCTGATGACCTCGCTCGACGTACGTCGCCCGGCGGCCCAGGAGCAACTGGCCCGGCTCGGCCATCAGGCGGGCGTGCCGACGCTGCCCATGGTGTCGGGGGAAACGCCGGAGGAGATGGCCCGGCGCGCCCTTGAGGCGGGGCGCCTCGAAGGCTACGACGTGGTGCTGCTCGACACCGCCGGCCGACTGCACGTCGACCAGGCGCTGATGCGGGAAATCACACGGGTGCGCGACACAGCCCGCCCGGTCGAGACCTTGCTGGTCGCCGACGCCATGACCGGCCAAGACGCGGTCAACATCGCGCGCAGCTTCGATCAGGCGGTCGGGCTCACCGGCATCATCCTGACCCGCGTCGACGGTGACGCCCGCGGCGGCGCGGCGTTGTCGATGCGTGCCGTGACCGGCTGTCCGATCAAGCTGTTGGGCGTCGGCGAGAAGCTGGACGCGCTCGACGCCTTCCATCCCGATCGCATCGCCGGCCGCATCCTCGGCATGGGCGACGTGGTGGGCCTGGTGGAGAAGGCGGCGGAGACCGTCGAGGCCGAGGCGGCGGAACGGCTGGCGCGCAAGGTGCAGAAGGGCGAGTTCGACCTAGACGACCTGTTGGCGCAACTCAGGCAGATGCGTCAGATGGGCGGTCCGGGCGGCCTCATTGCCATGCTGCCCGGCGTGGCCGAGACGCAAAGGCGGATGGCGGAGGCGCAGATCGACGACACCATGATCAAGCGTCAGGAGGCGATCATCCTGTCGATGACCCCGGTCGAGCGGCGCCGCGCCAAGATCCTCAATGGCTCGCGGCGCCGGCGCATCGCCAGCGGCTCCGGAACCACGGTGCCGGAGGTCAACCGACTGCTCAAGCAGCACCAACAGATGCAGAAGGTCCTGAAGAAGATGGGCAAGCCCGGCGACAAGCGTCTGGCCCGCCTGCCTGGGCTGCCGGTGGGCGGCTTCCCCGGCGGCTTTTCCGGCGGCTTCCCGCGCTAGTGCGGTATTGACACCCGACGAGGAAACGAACGGATGGCTTTGAAGATCAGACTGGCTCACGGCGGCGCCAAGAAGCGCCCGTTCTACCGCATCGTGGTCGCGGATACGCGCAGCCCGCGCGACGGCCGCTTCATCGAGCGGCTCGGCAGCTACAATCCGATGGTGCCCAAGGACCACTCGGAACGGGTCACGCTGAAGGAGCAGCGGATCAAGCACTGGCTGTCGGTGGGCGCCAGGCCGACCGATCGCGTGGCGCGCTTCCTCGGCGCCGCCGGTATCATCGAGATGCCGCTGATCCCCGAACAGACCAAGAAGAACCAGCCCAGGCCGAAGACCCTCGATCGCCGGAAGGCGGCGGCGGCGCGGGCGGCCGCCGAGGCGCCGCCGCCCGAGGCGGCTGAGGCCGAGGAG
>JBHICX010000141.1:0-6416 GCA_046759805.1 Kiloniellales bacterium
TGAACTCGCGCCAGCCGAATGGCTCGCCGGCGAGAAGCGCGGCGCTCACCACCGCAGCCACGATCTCCAGCAGCAACAGCAGCGACACCCGGCCCGGATCGAGCCGCTCCGCCCCCCAAATCAGGAGCCAGGTTTGCGGCAACAACCACAAGGCGGTGGCGCCGACCAACAGCGGCAGGGCGCGGGTGAGGCTCGCCGGCACCGGGGCGTGGCCTGCCGGCGCCACGGTGATGAGGATGAGCGCCGCCAAGGCCGCCGCCACGAAGGAAACGAAGGTTTTCTCGAAGCCGCCGCAGTGCTCGGCCTTGCGGGTATAAGTCGCGCCCAGCGCGAACAGGACCCCGGCCGCGATCGCCATCCACTCAGCGCTGCCGCGCGGCAGCGGCGCGCCGGCCTCGACCCCCAGCACCACCAGCGCGCCGCTGAGGCCCAGGCCGATGGCAAGCACGCGGACCGCCCCCACCCGTTGGTTCAGGATGATGAACGCGAAGCCGGTGGCCCAGATCGGACACAGGTAGAACAGCAGCACCACCCGCACCACCTCGCCGGTCAACAGCGCGTGGTTCCAGGCGGTGAGCGCGATGCCGAGGCACAGCCCGATCACCACCAGGTCCGAGCCGCCGGCGGCAAGCCGGGCCCGCCGCGCCAGCGCCACCGGCAACAGGACCGCGGCGCCGAGCGCGTACAGCGCCAGGCTCACCCAGTCGCCGGTGAAGCCGCTCCCAGCCAGCTCCCGCAGCGGGATCCACCACAGCCCCCACAACACTGCCGACGCGGCGACGGCGAGCGCGGGCATCATAGTGGCGTTCCCGGTGGCCATCCGGGGAAGGTAGTGTCGCGGCGGCTGCGGCGCCAGGGGCGGGCCACTCATCCGCGGCCGCGGGACATCGGCTAGACGGCGCCGGCAACCGGTGGACGGGGCTGGCGGATGCTGCTAGGGGGTGTGGTGTGGGCGCCCCGGCGGGGCCGCGGGCCGCCATGCCCTGCGGTCGGGCGAGGCTTTGGAGGCGAGGATGGCGCTTCTGACCACCACCATCGGCGCTTATCCGAAACCGGACTACACGCCCATCTCCGACTGGTTCCAGGCGCCCCGGGGCCCGGACACCCCCGATCCGACGGTCGCCTTCGAGCAGCAGCTCGCGGCCGCCGGCGATGAGGCCGAGGCGCTGTTCCTCAAGGCCACCGAGGAGGTGGTCACCGACCAGGTCGAGGCCGGCATCGACGTGCCCACCGATGGCGAGGTGCGGCGCGAGAACTACATCCACTACCACTGCCGGAATCTCGACGGCATCGACTTCGCGACCCTGACCAAGAAGGCGCTGCGCGGCGGCGCCTACAGCGCCGATCTGCCGACCGTCAGCGGGCCGATCCGCGCCCGTGAGCGCTTTCTCACGCGTGACTACCGCGTTGCGCAAGCGTTCACCGACCGGCCGATGAAGATCACGGTGCCAGGGCCGATGACCATCGCCGACACCGTCTTCGACGCCCATTACCGGGACCAGCGCCGGCTCGGCGCCGACCTGGCGGAGGCGCTCAACGCCGAGATCGTGGCGCTCGCCGAGGCCGGCTGCCGCTGGATCCAGGTCGACGAGCCGCTGTTCGCCCGCAAGCCCGAGGCGGCGCTGGCCTATGGGATCGAGCACCTCGAACGCTGTTTCCACGGGGTTCCGGCGGCGGTGAACAGGGTGGTGCACATGTGCTGCGGCTACCCCGACCGGCTGGACCGAAGCGACTATCCGAAGGCCGATCCGCGGGCCTATTTCGACCTGGCGCAGGCGATCGACGAGGCCGCGGTCGACGCCGTGTCGCTGGAGGACGCCCACCGGCACAACGAGCTTAAGCTCCTCGATCTCATCAAGCGCACCAGGGTGATCCTGGGCGTGGTCGCCATCGCCAGGTCACGCGTCGAGCCGGTCGAGGAGATCCGCGCCCGCCTCGACGACGCGCTGGAGCACATCGATAAGGCGCGGCTCGTCGCCGCCCCCGACTGCGGGCTCGGCCTGTTGGGGCGCGCGCTCGCCGTCCAGAAGCTGCGCAACCTCAGCACGGCGGCACACGGCCTGTGAGGCCGGGCGCGCGCCGGTTGCGGCCGGGGATGACGCAACGAGGCCGCGCCCGGCATTCCGATTGAGTCGTCGCGGGACGCGAATTTTCGTGTATTATCGGCACCAGCGGTTTGCCGCCGCCGGCACGGTCAACCAACAAGGGAAAGGTCGCCAAGGCCATGGCCGAATCAACCGAGACACAGCTCGATGCCCTGCGCGAGCAGATGGTCGAGCAGGTCGCCCTGCATGCCACCGTCACCGGCGAGCAGACCGGACGCGAGCTGTTGGATGATCGGGTGCTGGCGGCGATGCAGCAGGTGCCCCGCCACAGCTTCGTGCCGTCGGCGCTGAAGCTCCTTGCCTATATCGACTCGCCGTTGCCGATCGGCTACGGCAAGACCATCTCGCAGCCCTTCATCGTCGCGTTGATGCTCGACCTGTTGCAGCCGCAGCCGGATGACCGGGTGCTCGAGGTCGGCACCGGCCTGGGCTACCAGGCGGCGATCCTGGCCGAACTGGTGGCGACCGTGTACTCCGTCGAGATCATCGAGGAACTGGCGCGAGAGGCCGCCAATCGGGTCGGCGAACGCGGCTACGCCAACATCGAATTGCGCACCGGGGACGGCGGGCAGGGCTGGCCCGAACACGCCCCGTTCGACAAGATCATCGTCGCCGCGGCGCCGGAGCTGATGCCCCCGCCCTTGCTAAACCAGCTCAAGCCCGGCGGACGCATGGTGATCCCGGCCGGAATCCCCGACCGTCAGCAACTGATGCTGGTGGAGAAGGACATTGAGGGCCGGTACAACACCACCGAGGTGCTGCCGGTCCGCTTCGCGCCCCTGGTGACCGCCCATTAGGCTCGCGCGGCGCCGGCGATTTCCGGCAATTCCGATTCCCTGGCAGATCGACGTCGCCCTAATCGCCGGCCGGGCGTTCGAAGGACGGCGGGACGGCCGTGCGAAGGTAGGGTGGCGTCGCGGGCCGCAGGGGAGGGCGAGATGTTCAAGGATGGCGCCGGGGTTTCGGTCAACGGCCGCCGCTACCGCTGGCCGCGGCGCCCGGTGGTCGTGGTCTGCATCGACGGCAGCGGGCCCGACTACATCGAGCGGGCCGTCCAAATGGGCGCCATGCCGTTCACCGTCGAGATGCTCGAGCGCGGCGCCGACCTGCGCGCCGACTGCGTGGTGCCCAGCTTCACCAATCCGAACAACCTGTCGATCGTGACCGGCGTGCCGCCGTCGGTGCACGGGATCTGCGGAAACTTCTTCTACGACCGCGAGGCGGACCGGGACGTGATGATGAACGACCCGAGATTCCTGCGCGCAGGCACCATCCTCGAAGCCTTCGACAAGGCCGGCGCCAAGGTCGCCGTGGTCACCGCCAAGGACAAGCTGCGCCGCCTGCTGGGCCACGGCCTGGAGTTGCGCGACGGCGGGTCGATCTGTTTCTCGGCGGAGAAGGCGGACCGGGCGACGGCGGCGGAGAACGGCATCGCCGGCGTCCTGGACCTGGTCGGACGGCCGCTGCCCCCGGTCTACAGCGCCGAGCTGAGCGAGTTCGTGTTCGCCGCCGGCGTCGCGCTCATGCACTCCGCCCGGCCCGACATGGTGTATCTCACCACCACCGACTACGTGCAGCACAAGCACCCGCCGGGCTCGGCGCAAGCCAACGCCTTCTACGCCATGATGGACGGCTACTGGCGCCAGCTGAACGCCTTGGATGTGACCCTGGTTATGACCGCGGACCACGGCATGAGCGCCAAGCACGACGCCAGCGGCGCCCCCGACGTCATCTATCTACAGGACGTCCTGGATCGGATGCTGGGGGCCGGCGCGGCCCGGGTGGTGCTGACCATCACCGACCCCTACGTGGCTCATCACGGGGCGCTGGGCGGGTTCGCCACCGCCTATCTCGGCGACGGCGTCGATGTGGCCCAGGTGGTCGCGCGGCTTGCAGCGCTCGATGGCATCGAATGCGCGATGATACGGGCCGAGGCCTGCCGCCGCTTCGAGCTGCCGGAGGACCGCATGGGCGACGTGATCGTCGTCGCCGAGAAGTCGAAGGCGATCGGCAGCAGCCCGCACCGTCACGACCTGTCGGCGCTCGAGGAGCCGCTGCGCTCGCATGGGGGCATTTCGGAACAGACCGTGCCGCTGATCGTCAACCGGCCGGTGGCGGCGCTCTCCGCGGGCCGTCGGCTGCGCAACTTCGACGCCTTCGATCTGGCCCTGAACCACGTTTAGTGGTGACTTACAAAAATATGGAGGGCACGTGATCGCTTTTCGTTAGCCCTCGGGGCCAGGGCGAAGCTCAAATGGGTTACCCCGTTACAATAGCTATAAGTACACGTGGTTTCGAAGTACGACTGGATCGTCAATCCTACGCATAGGCGCAATTCCACCGCCTCTGCCTTGGATTTCAACGGTACCATAGCCGAGCCCGCGCCCAAGGATCGACTGTCTGACACGGACGCTTTCGACCGCATCCCGATTGATTTCAGAAGTCTTTCGGCTGATCCACCCGGTCTTGGAGATTACGCGACGATCCGTCACCACCACCTCGGTATTCCGCCGGATGATGTAGCCAAGCACAAATGCGATCGGGCTCAAAAACAATAGATACACGCCTGTGAACGCTAGAAAAGCGGCGGCGTCAGATTCTACATCCTTGAAGAGCGCTACACCGATGACGAACATCGCAAATCCGAACAGGAGACAAGCTATGCCGGGTAGGTACACGGCCCAATGAACTGATGCCTCATAGATAATTGTTTCGTCCGGTCGCAGAACTTCCTGGACATAGCGCATTTTGTCCCCTCCGCTCCAGCCTGCGCAGAAGGCCCCAAGCACGTAGACAACGTCAGATTGGCCCCTTAATCGATGTAATCCACTCGATCAACTCGATGAGCTTTTCTCTAACACTTGCTCACCCACCCGCGCAGCTATCGGACAGAGATTCCTTACAATTTGCTGCTGGATGTCAACGGCGGAGCAAAAGGGAAAAAGCGGACAAGAGGGCGACATTCACGTTTATGGCCGCTTCGAGTTGCCGGAAGACCGCATGGGCGACGTCAAGGCCAAGCATCCGGGCGGCGCCGCCGCAGCCGACCGCGGCATATTCACCGCGGAGAACGCGGATTTGCGACGGCTCATGGAAGGGAGATAGGGGGATGATTGGGGATAGGGGGATTCCCGAGTTTTGCGCGCCTTCCGCCTTCCCGGCCTTCGCAGCCGAAGCGGCTGCTTCGGCGGAGTGGGCCGCGAAGCCCGCTTCCACCCTCCGCAGCGGCAGCGCCGCTGCTGCGGAGGACGGGTCGGCGGGCGAAGGAAGGTCGGCGCGCGAGATTCCCGTCTCCTTATCCCCCTTCATCCCCTTATCTCCCTTGTTCTTCTCCGCGTCCTTTGCGTCCTCCGCCCTGCGGCCCATAGTCTCCCGCCTGCGGCCCGAAGCCTTCGGCGGACGGGCCGGGCGACGGGCCGCGGTGAGAAGGCACACCACCAGCCGCGCTCCAGCAGCGTACCTGCCATCGTGAGCCCTTGCCTCGATCCGCCGGGGCAAGTAGAACCTTCGGCCTGGAGCGGACAACCAAGCGGACTGGCGGCCATCAGTCCTTGCGGGTCCGCTTCGTGATCCTGGAATTGGGGCGGCCGTGATGGCCATGGCTGAAAGCCCGTTGGGCGACAGGGAGGGCACTATGGCAGAGTATGCACATCCGGAGACCCTGGTGGACACCGCCTGGGTCGAGCAGCACGGCGCCGACGCGGGCGTCCGCGTGGTCGAGGTCGACGTGGACACCGAGGCCTATGACCAGGGGCATATCGCGGGGGCGGTCGGCTGGAACTGGACCACCCAGCTTTGCGACACGGTGGTGCGCGACATCATCCCCAAGGCCGACTTCGAGCGCCTGATGGCCGACTCGGGCATCGGCAACGACACCACCGTCATCCTCTATGGCGACAACAACAACTGGTTCGCCGCCTGGGCGCTGTGGCAGATGAAGATCTACGGTCATGAGGACGTGCGCCTGATGAACGGCGGGCGCAAGAAGTGGGTGGCGGAGGGCCGCGGGCTCACGGGTGAGGTCCCGTCGCCGCCCCGGGCGAGCTATACGGCTCGGGATCCCGACTTCTCGATCCGCGCTTTCCTGCCGGACACGCAGCGTGCCTCCGAGCAGGGCAATGTCGGCCTGGTGGACGTGCGCAGCCCGGACGAGTTCACCGGCAAGATCCTGGCCCCGCCGGGGCTGCCCGAGACCTGCCAGCGCGGCGGCCATGTTCCGGGGGCGCAGAGCATCCCGTGGGGGCTGGCCTGCAACGAGGACGGCACCTTCAAGTCGGCGGACGAGCTGGCGGCGCTCTACGGCGGCAAGGG
>JBHICX010000142.1:0-6357 GCA_046759805.1 Kiloniellales bacterium
GTGCGCAAGTTCCTGAAGAAGGTCGGCGTCACCGCGCAACGCGAGATCGAGGCCGCGGTGCGCGGCGCCATCGAGCGCGGCGCGCTGAAGGGCGACGAGACCCTCAATGCCCGGGTGACGCTGAATGTGTCTGGGGTGGACCTCAGCGCCGACATCGACGGCAAGATCGCGCTGGAATAGGGCGGCAAGGGCGGTTCGCGCCCGGGGCTCGCGCGTTTCGTTAGCGCGAAATCAATCAACCCTACACCCAACGGGTCTGGATCGGGCCTTCCGGCCCGCGCAGAGGTTACCGCATCACCATCAGCTTCTTGATCTCGGCGATGGCCCGACCCGGGTTGAGGCCCTTGGGGCAGGTCCGGGTGCAGTTCATGATGGTGTGGCAGCGATAGAGCCGGAACGGATCCTCGAGGTCGTCGAGGCGCTCGCCGGCGAACTCGTCGCGGCTGTCGGCGATCCAGCGATAGGCTTGCAACAGGATCGCCGGCCCCAGGTAGCGGTCGCCGTTCCACCAGTAGCTGGGGCAGCTGGTGGCGCAGCAAAAGCACAGGATGCACTCCCACAGCCCATCCAGCTTCGCCCGTTCCTCCGGCGACTGCAGGCGCTCGCGCTCCGGCGCCGGCGTCTTGGTCTTGATCCAGGGCTCGACCGAGGCGAGCTGCGCGTAGGCCCGGGTCAGGTCCGGCACCAGGTCCTTCACCACCGGCAGGTGCGGCAACGGGTAGACCTTCACGTCGCCCTTCACCTCGTCGATGAACTTTGTGCAGGCCAGCCAGTTGATGCCGTCGATGTTCATGGCGCACGACCCGCACACCCCCTCGCGGCACGAGCGCCGGAAGGTGAGAGTGGCGTCGACCTCGTCCTTGATCTTGATCAGCGCGTCCAACACCATCGGGCCGCAATCGTCCAGGTCCACCGGGTAGACGTCGACGCGGGGGTTGTCGTCGTCGTCCGGGTTCCAGCGGTAGACCCTGAAATTGCGGACATTCGTCGCCCCCGTCGGCGCCGGCCATGTCTTGCCTTTGCGGACCCTCGAGTTCTTGGGCAGTACAAACTCAGCCATTCGTCGATCGACCCATTTGACGTTGGCGGTCGGTATCAGCGCGTTGGGATCTCACGCCGCGAACCGCAGGACCTCCACTTCGGCACCACTCTTGACCGCTTCCTCCGCCCTCGCCATGACCTGTTCCGTAACCGGAGCCGACAGATAATACTCGCCGCAGTTTTCGCATACGTCCGCGGGAACGCTTTTCACCACAACGACTGTCTCGCCCCGGTCGAGAGTCACCGTTACCTCGGCGGGACGAGTCTCACCTTGCCGGCACAGCACGCACTTCATGACGACCTCCTGCGGCGGAAACTGGCGTCCCACAAAGCCGGGTCGGGCGGATAGGCGGTGACGACATTGCAGTCGCGTTACTTAGGGTCCGCGGCCACGACGACATGGATGGCCCGGCTGCCTACAAATCCTAGCATCAGCCGGCTGGGAAACGGAGTATCTTCAGGATACACGTCGATAACCTCTCCATGCCGCAATACCGCCGCCACATCGCTCACGCGTAGACCTCGCTCGAACATTCGCCGGATCGCATGACCGCTGAACAGGATGCGATCACAATCCATAGGGTTGGCTCTCCGCTCGGATGGCGGTTTATGCGAACCTGCCAATCCCTTCGCCCGTCCCTACTCATCAATACACCCGCGGCTTTGGTGGGAACGGTTGCACCTCGTTCGAGAGCGGCTGCAGATGCACCGGACGGTAGTCGATGCGGACCGTGCCGTCGTCGCCGATCCAGGCGATGGTGTGCTTGAGCCAGTTCTCGTCGTCTCGCTCGGGGTGGTCCTCGCGGGCGTGGCCGCCGCGGCTCTCGGTGCGGTTGGCGGCGCAATGCATGGTGACCACCGCCTGCGCCAACAGGTTCTCCAGCTCCAGCGTCTCCACTAGGTCCGAGTTCCAGATCATCGACCGATCGCTGACCTTCAGGTCGCCGACGCCGGCGAACACCTCGTCAATCAGGCGCTTGCCCTCGTCCAGCACCTCGCCGGTGCGGAACACCCCGCAGTTGCTTTGCATCACCTGCTGCATTTTGAGCCGCAGGCGAGCGGTGGGGGTGGCGCCGTCGGCATGGCGCGCCCGATCCAGGCGCGCGATCGCCGCCTCGCCGGCATCCGAGCCCGGCGGCTTGAGCGATTCGCCGGGGCGGATCAGCTCGGCGCAACGCAGCGCCGCGGCGCGGCCGAACACCACGATGTCCAACAGCGAGTTCGAGCCCAGCCGGTTGGCGCCGTGCACCGACACACAGGCCGCCTCGCCGATCGCCATCAGGCCCGGCACCACGCCGTCCGGATCGCCGTCCTTCAGGGTCACCACCTCGCCGTGGTGGTTGGTGGGAATGCCGCCCATGTTGTAGTGCACGGTCGGTATCACCGGGATCGGCTCCTTGGTGACGTCGACCCCGGCGAAGATCTTCGCCGTCTCGGCGATACCGGGCAGGCGCTCGTGCACCACCGCCGGATCCAGATGCTCGATATGCAGGTAGAGGTGGTCCTTCTTGGGGCCCACGCCCCGCCCCTCGCGAACCTCGATGGTCATCGAGCGGCTGACCACGTCGCGCGAGGCTAGGTCCTTGGCGCTCGGCGCGTAGCGTTCCATGAACCGCTCGCCCTCGGAATTGGTCAAATACCCGCCCTCGCCGCGTACGCCCTCGGTGATCAGGCAGCCGGAGCCGTAGATGCCGGACGGATGGAACTGCACGAACTCCATGTCCTGCAGGGCCAAGCCGGCGCGCAGCACCATGGCGTTGCCGTCACCGGTGCAGGTGTGGGCCGAGGTGCAGGAGAAATAGGTGCGCCCATAGCCGCCGGTCGCCAACACCACCATCTGGGCGCGGAAGCGGTGCAGGCCCCCGTCGTCCAGGTTCCAGGCCATGACCCCGCGGCAGGCGCCGTCGTCGTCCATGATTAGGTCGATGGCGAAGTACTCGATGAAGAACTCGGCGTCGTGCTTGAGCGCCTGCTGGTAGAGGGTGTGCAGGATGGCATGGCCGGTGCGGTCGGCGGCGGCGCAAGTTCGATGGGCGATGCCCTCGCCGAAATCGGTGGTCATGCCGCCGAACGGGCGCTGGTAGATCTTGCCGTCCGGCGTGCGGCTGAACGGCACGCCGTAATGCTCCAGCTCGATCACCGCCTGCGGCGCCTCGCGCACCATGTACTCGATCGCGTCCTGGTCGCCCAGCCAGTCGGAGCCCTTGACGGTGTCGTACATGTGCCAGCGCCAGTCGTCCTTGCCCATGTTGCCGAGCGCAGCACTCATGCCGCCCTGGGCGGCCACGGTATGGCTGCGGGTCGGGAACACCTTGGTGATGCAGGCGGTCTTCAGCCCCTTCTCGGCCAGGCCGAAGGTGGCGCGCAGCCCGGCGCCCCCGGCGCCCACCACCACCACGTCATAGACGTGGTCCACGACCTCGTAAGCGGCCCGCAGCACCTGAGGCGCGCCGTTGCCCCCCTTGCCCGCGGTCCCCGTTTCAGCCATCTCGCGTCAGCCTCCGAAGGCGAGCACCAGCACCGAGACGGCGCAGGCCACTGCCATCACGGCACAGGCCGCCTTCACCACGATGATACCCTTATGCCGGGTCGATTCCGTCTCCACGTAGTCCTCGAGGACCACCTGGACGCCGAGTTGGGCGTGGTGGAACACGACGCCGATCAACAGCAGCATCAGGACCGCGTCCACCGGGTTCGAGAGCCAGGCCGCCACCTCCGCGCGAGCGGCGCCGGTGTGCTGTATCACCCGGGCCACGAACCACAGGCTCAATGGCACCAGCGCGCCGGCGGTGAGCCGCTGCGCCCACCAGTGGCCGGTGCCCTCCTCGTCGGCGCCGAGGCCACCGAAGATTCCAAGCGGGTTGTGGAGCCTGGCCATGGTGCCTCTACAGGACCACGGCGTAGCCGGCGGCCCAGGCGACCAAGGTCAGCCCGATGGAGACCGCCACCACCGCCCAGCCGGTGGCGTACACGGTCGGCAGCTCGAAGCCGTAGCCGGCGTCCCAGAACAGGTGCCGGATGCCGTTGCACAGGTGGTAGAACAGGGCGTAGGTCCAGCCGAACAACATGAGCCGCCCGACCCAATGGCCGAGGAAGGCCTGCACCACCTCGAACGCCCCGGACCCCAGGGCGGCGGCCACCAGCCACCAGGTCAGCAGCAACGTCCCTGCGACCAGCGCCACGCCGGTCAGCCGATGGGTGATGGACAAGACCGAGGTGAGCTGCGGCCGATAGATCATCAGGTGGGGAGATAGCGGCCGCTCACCGGTTGTCATCACCTCGCCCCCAGCCTGTTCGGACATCCCCGGAGATGCCGGAAACCGGCATCCTGCGCAGGTTACGGCGGCGTCGGAGCCCATGTCAACGGCGCAAGCCGGCCGGCTCTCACGGGTCGCCCGCTACTCCGCCGCGGCGCTCTCTTGCGGCTCCGGGCGCCAGCGCAGAACCGGCTTGCGGGCAGCCCGGGTCTCGTCCAGGCGCCGCCGCGGGGCAAAGCGCGGGGCGTCGTGGAAGTACTGGACCTCGCCGGCTTGCGCGCGCTTGGCCAGTCCCACCAGCACTTGCGCGAAGCGGTCGAGGGTCCCCTTGGTTTCGCTCTCGGTCGGCTCGACCAGGAGCGCGCCGTGCACCACCAGCGGGAAGTACATGGTCATCGGGTGGAAGCCCTCGTCGATCAGCGCCTTGGCGTAGTCGAGCGTGCTCACCCCGGTGCCCTTCAGGAACCGGTCGTCGAACAGGACCTCGTGCATGCATGGGCCCGGATAGGACGCGGTCAGCGTGTCGCCGACCAGGGCCAACAGGTAGTTGGCGTTCAGCACCGCGTCGCCCGCGGCCTGGGCCAGGCCGTCGCCGCCATGGCTCATCATGTAGGCAAGCGCGCGCACGAACATGCCCATCTGGCCGTGGAAGCCCTTCAAGCGGCCGAACGCCTTGTCGCCCTCGCCGTGCTTCCCGCGGTGCTCGACCAGCCGCAAGCCATCCGGGCCGTGCACAACGAACGGCAACGGCGCGAAAGCCGCCAGCGCCTCGGACAAGACCGTGGGGCCGGAGCCCGGACCACCGCCGCCATGGGGGGTGGAGAAGGTCTTGTGCAGGTTGATGTGCATGCAATCGATGCCGAGATCGCCCGGCCTGACCCGGCCCATGATGGCGTTGAGGTTGGCGCCGTCGCAGTACAGATAGCCGCCGGCCGCGTGGATCGCCTCGGCGATCTCGATCATGTCGTTCTCGAACAGCCCGCAAGTGTTCGGGTTGGTGATCATGGCCGCGGCCACGTCGTCGCCGAGACGGACCTTGAAGGCGTTCAAGTCCACCCGCCCGCGTGCGTCCGCCGGGATCGACTCGACCTCATAGCCGCAGGCGACGGCGGTCGCCGGATTGGTTCCATGCGCGGATTCGGGCACCAGGACGCGGCGGCGCGGATCGCCGCGATCCTCCAGGGCGGCCCACACCGCCATGATGCCACACAGCTCGCCATGGGCGCCGGCGCCCGGCGACATGGCCACCGCCGGCATGCCGGTCACGGTCTTGAGCCAGTGCGCCAGCCGGTCGATGAGCCCGAGCGCGCCCTGGACCGTGGACACCGGTTGCAGCGGATGGATGTCGGCCAGCCCCGGCAGCCGCGCCAGCCTTTCGCCCAGCCGCGGGTTGTGCTTCATGGTGCAGGAGCCCAGCGGGTAGATGCCGCTGTCGATGCCGTAGTTCTTCTGGCTCAAACGTGTGAAATGGCGCACCACCTGCGGCTCCGACAGGCCGGGAAGGCCGACGCGGGAGGCGCGCTCGAGCCCGCCCAGGCGGTCGCCCGCCGCCGGCGCCGCAGGCAGGTCGACGCCGCTGCGCCCGTCCTTGCCCTGCTCGAAGATCAGCGGCTCCTCGAAGGCAAGGCCGCGGTGACCGCTGATGCTTTCCGGGGTCGGGGCGGTCATCGAAGCACCTCGGCCAGCGCCTCGGCCAGGGCGTCCATGTCGGCCTCGGTGTTGGTCTCCGTGGCCGCCACCAGCAGCAGGTCGTTGAGCCCGTCCTGGTCCGGGAGGAGCCGCGAGACCGGCACCCCGCCGAGGATGCGGCGCTCGGCCAGCGCCTCGACCACCGCCGCCGCCGGGCGGCCGAGACGTAAGCTGAACTCGTTGAAGAACGCGTCGGTCAAAACCTCGACGCCGGGCAGCGCCTGGAGCCGCTCGGCCAGCCGCACCGCCTGCGCATGGTTCAACGCCGCCAGCCGCCGGTAGCCGTCCTCGCCTAGGAGCGCCAGGTGGATGGTGAAGGCCAGCGCGCACAGCCCCGAATTTGTGCAGATGTTGCTGGTCGCCTTCTCGC
>JBHICX010000143.1:0-6354 GCA_046759805.1 Kiloniellales bacterium
GGCCACCCCAAGCCCACGATCCCGCGGGTGGCCGGGAGGGGGAGTGGGCCGGTGCGATTCCACTCAAGCGGAACCGGCTCTAGATGATCCGGCAGGCCTGGTCGAAGTCGAGTCGTGGCCGGCGCGGACCCAGCTTCGAGGGGTCGCCGTGACCGAGATTGCACAGGAAGTTCGACTTGATCCGGCCGTCGGGGAAGAACTCGGCGTCGACCTTGGCGTTGTCGAACCCGGACATGGGTCCGCAATCGAGCCCCAGCGCGCGCGCCGCCATGATGAGATAGGCGCCCTGCAGGGTGCCGTTGCGGAACGCGGTGGTCGCCGCCTTCCGCGGCGCATCGGCAAACCAGGCGCGGGCGTCCACCTGCGGGTTCAGCTGTGGCAGAAGGTCGTAGAACCGCAAGTCGTGACCGACGACGGCGGTCACCGGGGCGGCCATGGTCTGCTCGACGTTGTCCGGGTCGAGGGCCGGCCGCAGCCGCTCCTTGGCCTCGGGCGTGCGCAGGAACAGGACCCGCATGGGGCTGCAATTGGCCGAGGTGGGCCCCAGGCGGGCGATCTCGTAGAGCGCCTCAAGCAGCACGTCACTCACCGGCTGGTCGAGCCAAGCCCGGTGGGTGCGGGCGTTGCGAAACAGCAGATCCAACCCGTCGTCGCTCAATATGGCGGACAATGTCCTTCCTCCGCGTCGATTGTCCCGGCTTTGGCGGAGCCGGCGCGGCGGCCGCAACGCGGAACGGGCCGCCGAAATGGCGGCCCGCCGACGCCCAGTCACTCACCCGCTGCGCCAGTCAAACCGCGCAAACCTCCACCACCTCGGGGATGTAATGGCGCAGCATGTTCTCGATCCCCATCTTGAGGGTCGCCGTGGAGCTCGGGCATCCCGAACAGGCCCCCTGCAGGTGCAGGTAGACGACGCCGTCCTCGAAGCTCTGAAAGATGATGTCGCCGCCGTCCTGGGCCACCGCCGGGCGCACCCGGGTGTCCAAGAGCTCCTTGATCTGCGCCACCACCTCGCTGTCCTCCTCGGAGACGGTGGTGTCGGGCGTGGCCGCATCGTCGAGGAGTACCGGCCGGCCGGCGGTGAAGTGCTCCATGATGACGCCGAGGATGGCCGGCTTCATCAGGTACCAGTCCTGGTCGGAAGCCTTGGTCACGGTGATGAAATCGCTGCCCAGGAAGACGCCGGTCACACCGTCGATGCCGAACAGGCGCTCGGCCAAGGGCGAGCGTTTGGCGGCCTCGGCGTCCGGAAGGTCCGCCGTGCCCGATTGCATGACCGTCTGTCCGGGCAGGAACTTCAGGGTCGCGGGATTGGGAGTCTCTTCGGTCTGGATGAACATGCCACTCTCCTCGGCGCCGCCGATCATGGCTCAAGCCTCGTCCCTAAAATGGGCGGAAAACTTTCTAGATTCAAGCAGTGCAAACGCAACCAACGGAATTATGAACGACGCCCCCGTCTTGACCGAGACCGCCGAGGCGGCGACGCGCGGTCGCGCTTGGCCTGAGAACGCCTGTGTCGGCACAGACGTTCGTCGGTGTCACTTCAGCAGGATGTTGGTGACCTCCTTGAGCTGGGTGCGGGCGCGCAATAGGTAGAAGCCCTGGGCTGCGAGATGGCTGGGCAGGACCTGCCCGCCTGGATCGCCGTTGACCACCACCCAAGGCCGCAGCGTCGCCGCGGCGCGGAAGCTCGCCAGCATGTTGGCCCAGACCGCGGTGAGCTCCCGCTCCTCGATGACGTTGGCGAAGTCGCCGGCGAGTTCGCGCAGTAAGAGGTAGTTGGCGTACAGCCCGCCCTTGGTCCAGTAGAAGATGTCGTCGCCCCGCAAGTCGAGCAAATCGCCAGAATGCTCTTCGATGTGGCGGTGGATTACCGCCGAGTCGGAGCCGATGTTGGCGGCGATGCGCTCCAGCGCGTCGAGCAGGTTGTCGGTGCGCCGCTCGAACACCGCGTCGCCGGCCGCCAGCCGGTCGTTATAGGCAATGAGCGCCCGCCGCGCCGCCCGGTACTGTTTCTCCGAGGATGCGGTCAGCGTCCACCATGAGGTTCTGAGATCGACGATCCACACGGTGCCGTCGTAGCTCAATTGGCCGGCAGCGCGTTTCAGGTCCGCGTCCTCCCGGCTGGTGCCGCGGACCCGGCCGATGCGGTCGCGCATCTCGATCACGAAACGGGACAGGGCGGCGACGACGCCCTGTTGGAAGTTGGGCATGTTGTCCAGCGCGGCCGACGGCAGGAAGAACGGGTCGTTGGCGGTCCAGCGGTGCGCATCGACCTCGCGCTCGATCAGCGCCACCGCCACCGCGACCGCCCGGCTGGCACCGTCCGGCGGCCCTTGGGCCTCACCGGCCGCGAAATCCGGGTCGTCGTCGATCCGGTGCACCCAGATCATGCCGATCGGGTAGTAGAGCAGGACCGCCACCACCACGGCGGCCATGAGGCCGAGCATCGAGCGCCTGGCGACGACCCCGGTAAGCCGTGGCGGTGGCGGTGAGGCGTCGAGGCGCTCGGTGTCGCTCATGTTGGCCTCCCTGTTACCCAGCCACTGATCAAATGGGGGTCCGGGACGGCGGTTCAACAAATCACGGCCGGACCGGGCCGCTAGGGCCTCAAGAACCCGACGATGTCGTGCACCTGGCGCAGGATCGGATCGGCGATGGCGCGGGCGCGCTGGGCTCCTTCGCGCAGCACCCCGTCCACGTAGCCCGGGTCGGCCTGGAGGCGTTGCATCTCGGTGCCGATCGGCCCCAGGGTCTCGACCGCCAGCTCGGCCAGCCGCTGCTTGAAGTCGCTGAAGCCCATGCCGGCGAACTGGGTCAGAACTTGCGCGATCGGCCGCTGGCTCAAGGCCGCGTAGATCGACAACAGGTTGAAGGCTTCCGGCCGCTGGCGTTCCTGTTCTTCCTTAATGCGCTGGCCGTCGGCCAAGAGCGCCTCCGGTCCCGGCAGCGGCGCCGGGTCGGTCTTCGCCCGGCGGATCTTGCGGGCGATGGCGTCGGGCCCGTCGGTGACGTTGATCCGCGAGTAGTCGGAGGCCTCCGACTTGCTCATCTTCCTGGTGCCGTCGCGCAGGCTCATCACCCGCGTCGCCGGGCCCAGGATCAGCGGCTCCACGACGGGGAAATAGTCGACCCCGAAGTCGTTGTTGAACTTCTGCGCCAGGTCACGGCACAGCTCCAGGTGCTGCTTCTGGTCCTCGCCCACCGGCACGTGGGTGGCCTTGTAGGCCAGGATGTCGGCGGCCATCAGGGTGGGATAGACGTAGAGGCCCACGCTGGCCTGCTCGCGGTGCCGGCCCGCCTTCTCCTTGAACTGGGTCATGCGGTTGAGCCAGCCCAGCCGGGCCACGCAGCTGAAGATCCAGGTCAGCTCGGCATGGGCGGGCACCTGTGACTGGTTGAAGATGATGCTTCGCTTCGGGTCGATGCCGGCGGCCAGGAACGCGGCCGCCACCTCGCGGATGTGTGGGCGCAGCTCCTTAGGGTCCTGCCAGATGGTGATCGCGTGCATGTCGACCACGCAGTAGATGCACTCGTAGGACGCCTGCAGGTCCACGAAGTGGCGGATGGCGCCGAGATAGTTGCCGAGATGCAGGTTGCCGGTGGGCTGGACGCCGGAAAAGACGCGGGTCATCGGGGTCTTTGCGCGTGGCGAGCGAGGCGGGCGCGAGTTATGCCGGCTGGGTGATCGGGGGTCAAGCGGCGCCGGTGCGCGGCCGGCGCAGCGCCAGCTTCAGGTCGCCCAGGCGCGCCGCCCCGGTGAGCTGTGCCAGCAGGGCGAACAGCATGAGCCCGCCGGCGACCAAGGCCGCCAACGCGGCCACCCTGAGCCCCAGGGGGCCTTCGAGCGGGCCTGCAAGCCCCATCGCCCCAAGCCACAGTAGTGCGCCCATGCCGGCCGAGGACAGCACCATGCGCGGCAACCGCCGCTTGAAGCGGCGGTCGAACTCGAGAAAGCCGCGCCGGCTCAGGATCACCGCCAGCAGACCGGCGTTCAGCCAGCCGGCGAGCGCGGTGGCCAGCGCGATGCCCACATGGGCGAGGGGGCCGATCAAGAGCAGGCTGAGGGCGGTGTTCGTGGCGACCGAAACAGCCGCGATCTTGAGCGGCGTGACCATGTCCTCGCGGGCGAAGAAGCCAGGCGACAAGACCTTGACCAGGACATAAGCCGGCAGGCCCGAGGCGAAGGCCGCGAGCGCCATGGCGGTCGCCAGGGAATCGGAAGGACCGAACTCGGCTCGCTCGAACAGCACGGTGACGATGGGCAGCGGAATCGTGAGGAGGGCCGCCGCCGCCGGCAGGGTGAGCAGCAGGGAGACCTCCAGCGCCCGGTTTTGGCTGTCCATGGCCGCCTCGGCCTGGCTGGCCCTGAGCTGACGCGAGACGAGCGGCAGCAGCGCTACGCCGACGGCCACGCCGACGACGCCCAGAGGCAACTGGTTCACCCGGTCGGCATAGTAGAGATAGGACACCGCCCCGGTCGGCAGCAACGAGGCGATCACCGTGCTGATCAGCAGGTTGATCTGGTAAACGCCGGCGGCGGCCGCGCCCGGCACCATCAGCGCCAGCAGCCGGCGGATTCCCGGCGTAAGCCGCGGCCGCGGCAGCTTGAGGCGCATGCCGGCGCGATGGCAGGCGAACACCAGCCACAGGAACTGCCCGGCGCCGGCCGCGGCGACGGCCCAGGCCAGCGCATGGCCCGGTGTGGCGGTGCGCTCGGCAAAGACGACGAGCGCGGCGATCATGAACACATTCAAGAGGATCGGCGCCGCCGCCGCGGCCGCGAACCGGTAAAGCGCGTTCAGCACGCTCCCCAACAGCGCCACCAGGGCCATGAACAACAGGTAGGGGAAAGTGACCCGGCTGAACTGGATCGCCAGATCGAACTTGAACGGCTCGTCCGCGAAGCCGGGCGCGATGGCGTACATCAGCCACGGCATGGCAACCTCGGCCAGCACCAGCACCGCCAACAACGTGGACAAGAGCACCGCCAAGGTCTGCTCCGCGAAGGTCCTGGCCGACGTCTCGCCCGTCTTTTCCAGCTCAGCGGTGAACAGCGGCACGAATGCCGCCGTGAACGCGCCCTCGGCCACCAACCGGCGGAACATGTTGGGAAACCTGAAGGCCACGAAGAAGGCGTCGGCGACCGGCCCGGCGCCGATGAGCGCGGCGATCAGGATGTCGCGGACGAAGCCGAGCACGCGGCTGGCCATGGTATAGCCGCCGACCGTGGTGGCGTACCTGAACAGCGCCATGGCGCTAGTCTGTAGAGGATTGCGGCGATTTTAGGAAGCCGCCGGTCGGGCAAGGGAGATGAAGGGGATTGTCGGGGATGATGGGGATGCTAGACCCCAATTCCGCGCAACCTCCTTGCGATTCAGAAATGCATTGTTTTATTTAGTTGTCTTGGCGTCGAGATCATTTGAGGCCTGTCGCGGTGCGAGAAGAATATAGATTTACGGTCGTGCTGGAGCCGCTCGATGAAGGCGGCTTCCTGGTGCTGGTCCCGGCGCTCCCCGAGGTGGTTTCGTACGGGGAAACCGAAGACGAGGCACTGGCCAATGCCGAAGACGCGATTCGTCTGGTGATTGGCTACCGCCAGGATCACGGTGAACCGATCCCAGCGGAGACGACACCGCGGTTACGGCAAGTAAAGGTCGCGGTGCAAGTATGAGCAGGCGGCTGCCCGCCCTCGACGCACGGGACGTGCTCAAGGCCCTGCATCGCGCGGGGTTTTTTGTTGCCCGATCCTCGGGAAGCCACCAATACCTTATCCACGAGGATGATCCGAGCCGCCGCGTGGTCGTGCCAGTCCACGGCGGTAGGGATCTGCCACGGGGCCTTCTGCGTGCGATCGTGCGCCAATCGGGGCTTTCCGTCGAAGAGTTCATCGACCTCCTGTAGCCTGGGGCTGGCGTGCCGCCAGCGTCCAGCGGCAGCGTCAGGTGACTGGCGTGGTCCAGGCCGGGTCGGTGTGCTTGGCCCAGTAGAGGTCGGTGAGGCGCTGGGTCACGGGGCCGGGGCGGCCCGGGCCGACGGGGGCGTCGTCGATGCGGCTTACGGGCATGATGCCGCCGGCGGTGGAGGTGAGGAACACCTCGTCGGCTTCGCGCAAGGCGGCGGCGGACAAGACACCCTCCTCGGCCGGGATGGCGAGCTCGGCACAGAGCTCCAGCGCCGTGCGCCGGGTGATGCCCTTCAAGGTCCCCTCGGCCGGGGTCAGGACCCGGCCGTCCTTGACCGCGAATACGTTGAAGCCGGGGCCCTCGGCGATGTCGCCCTGTTGATCGACCAGCACCACGTTCTCGGCGCCCCGGTCGTAGGCGTCGAACAGGCCGGCGATGAAGTCGAGCC
>JBHICX010000144.1:0-6330 GCA_046759805.1 Kiloniellales bacterium
GCCAGCCTCGATCCGGTCGCCTACGTCCGCTTCGCCTCAGTCTACCGCAACTTCCGCGAAGCTAAGGATTTCGAGGACTTCGTGGGCAAGTTGAGTGGCACGCACGGCGACTAACGACAGCGACGCGGGCCATATGACGGCGGCCCTCGGGCTGGCTGCGCGGGAGCTCGGCAATGTGTGGCCGAACCCGGCCGTCGGCTGCATCTTGGTCAAGGCCGGCCGGGTAATCGGCCGCGGCTGGACCCAGCCCGGCGGCCGGCCCCATGCTGAAGCCGAGGCTTTACGCCGGGCCGGCGAGGGCGCCCGCGGCGCCGTCGCCTATATAACGCTTGAGCCTTGCGCCCATCACGGCGAGACCCCCCCGTGCGCGCACGCGTTGGCCGAGGCCGGCATCGCCCGCGCCGTGATCGCTCTCCAAGACCCCGACCCCCGGGTTGACGGCGGCGGTGTTCGGGTGCTGAGCGATGCCGGCATCGACGTCGCCACCGGCGTCTGCGCGGCCGAGGCGGAGGAGCTCAACGCCGGCTTCATCATGCGGGTGACGCGGGGCCGGCCGCTGGTGACGCTCAAATGCGCGACCACGCTTGACGGCCGCATCGCCACCCACGGGGGGATGAGCCGGTGGATCACCAGCGAGGCGGCGCGGGCCCGCGCCCATAACTTGAGGGCGTGCCACGACGCCGTCATGGTCGGCATCGGCACGGCGCTGGCCGACGACCCCGAGCTCACCTGCCGCCTACCGGGGCTTGAGCAGCGCTCGCCGGTGCGCCTCGTCGTCGACAGCCGCCTGCGCCTGGCGCTCACGAGCAAGCTCGTGCAAAGCGCTGATAAGGTGCCCACCTGGGTGATTACCCTGGCCGGTCCCGACCGGGAGCGCCGGCGCGCCTGTGTCGACTGTGGCTTAGACGTGATCGGGGTCGACGCCGATCGTGACGGCAATCTGGACCTCAGCGCCGCCTTGCAAGCCCTTGGCGGGCGCGGTCTCACCCGAGTCCTGGTCGAGGGCGGCGGGCGCCTGGCGGCGGGGCTGTTGCGCGCCGGCGTGGTCGACCGGCTGGCGTGGTTCCGCGCCCCCGCCGTGATCGGCGGTGACGGCGTCCCGGTGGCGGCCGCCTTCGGGATCGACGAGCTGGCCCAGGCGCCGGCCTTCCGGCGGCTGTCTGTGGCCGAGATTGGTGACGATCTACTGGAAACCTACGCCGTTGCGTCGTAAACAAATGTCATGTTTACCGGCATCATCACCGATCTGGGGCGGGTGCGCGCGATCGAGCGCAAAGGCGATACGCGCTTCGTGCTCACGACCAGCTACGACACCGCCGGTATCGACATCGGTACCTCCATCGCCTGTTCAGGCGTCTGCCTGACGGTCGTCGACAAGGGCCCCGGCTGGTTCGCGGTCAACGCTTCGGCCGAGACCCTGGCCTGCACGACGTTGGGGGAGTGGCGCGAGGACACCCCGGTCAACCTCGAGCGCGCGCTGCGCGTCGGCGATGAACTCGGCGGCCATATCGTGACTGGTCACGTGAACGGCGTGGCCAAGATTGTCGAGCGCCGAGCGGAAGGCGATTCGATCCGCTTCGCCTTCGTCGTCCCCGATCACCTCAAGCGCTTTGTCGCGCCCAAGGGGGCGGTGGCGCTCGACGGCGTATCGCTCGCCGTCAACGAGGTCGACGGCGCCCGCTTTGGCGTCAACATCATTCCGCACACACAGGCGATGACGACATTTGCGACGGCCGCGCCGGGGGATAAGGTGAACGTCGAGGTCGACGTCTTGGCTCGCTACGTCGCGCGGCTCAGGGAGGCGGGATAGCCTTGTCCTACCGCCAGCACCTGTCCACTATCGAAGAGATCCTCGAGGACGCTCGGAAGGGCAAGATGATGATCCTCGTGGACGAGGAGGATCGCGAGGACGAGGGGGATCTGCTGATCCCGGCCGAGGTTGCGGACGCCGAGGCGATCAACTTCATGGCCAAGTGCGGTCGCGGCCTGATCTGCCTGGCGCTGACTGGCGAGCGGGTGCGGCAGCTCGGCCTGCCGCTGATGGCGCGCCAGAACCTGACGCGCCACCAGACCGCCTTCACCGTCTCGATCGACGCCCGCGAAGGGGTGGCCACCGGGATTTCCGCAGCCGACCGGGCGCAGACCGTGGCGGTCGCTATCGACCCGACGAAGGGCGAGGACGATATCATCACCCCCGGCCACGTGTTTCCGCTGGTGGCGCGCGACGGCGGCGTGCTTGTCCGCGCGGGCCATACGGAAGCGGCGGTCGACGTCGCCCGCCTCGCCGGCTTCAACCCGTCGGGCGTGATCTGCGAGGTCATGAACGACGACGGCACCATGGCGCGCCTGCCCGATCTGGTGGCGTTCTCCCGGCGCCACGGCGTGAAAATCGCCACCATCGCCGATCTCATTGCCTATCGGCGGCGTTACGACACCATCGTCGAGCGCGAGCTGGAGCTCGATCTCGACACCATCTGCGGTGGCAGGTTCCGCGCCGTCGTCTACATCAACAAAGCCGAGTACGCCGAGCACCTGGCGCTGGTCAAAGGGGAGATCTCCGGTCCCGAGCCGGTGCTCGTCCGCGTCCATGCCTTTAACGTCATCGATGACGTGCTCGGCGACCGCGCCGGCCCCAGCGGGGTCTTGCGCCAGGCGGTTCGCATCATCGACAGGGAAGGGCGCGGGGTGGTGGTGTTGATCCGTGAGCCGCGGCGCACCAGCCTTTCCGATTACCTCAAGGCCCGCATGGGGGAACCCACCGCAGAGCCCACCGAACTGCGCGACATTGGTGTCGGCGCGCAAATTTTGCTCGATCTCGGTGTCCGCGATATGGTTCTGCTTACCAACTCGAAGCGCACCATCGTCGGCCTTGACGGTTACGGTCTCAAAGTGGTCGATCGGCGCCCGATATCGCTCGAGGAGGGCTCCGAAGGTGGATGATCAACCGCATGTCCTGATCGTCGAGTCGCGGTTTTACGAAGACATCGCCGACGAGCTTGTGCAGGGCGCGGTGGCCGAGCTGGGGGCGCGCAAGGCGACCTACGAGCGGGTCGCCGTGCCCGGCGCCTTCGAGATCCCGGCGGCCATTCGCTACTCGCTCAGGGCGATGGATTTCGTCGGCGGGCGGCGGCGCTACGACGCTTACGTGGCATTGGGCTGCGTCATCCGGGGTGAGACCACCCACTACGACCATGTCTGTCAGGAGAGCGCGCGCGGCATCGCCGACCTGGCCCTCACCTACTCGCTGGCGATCGGCTACGGCATTCTGACCTGCGAGAACCGCGAGCAGGTCTGGGCCCGGGCGGCCGTGGATAAGGGCAACAGGGGTGGCGCGGCGGCCCGCGCGGCGATGCAGATGGTTGAGGTCAAACGCCAATTCGGGCTCTATCCCCGATGAACCCGGCGCCCCGTCCCACATCGCAGAAGGCCTCGCGGCGCAGCGCCGCGCGTCTGGCCGCCGTCCAGGCGCTCTACCAGTCCGAACTCACGGCCGCGCCGGTGGCCGAGATCGTCGACGAGTTTGTCGCCCATCGCCTGGGCCGCGAGATCGAGGGCATCGCTTTCGTCGAGGCGGACCCCGAGTTCTTCGCCGACCTGGTGTTGGGCGCCGTCGAACGCCAGGGGGAGATCGACGGCCTCATCACCGGCGCCCTTGCCGAGGGCTGGCCGCTTGAGCGCCTCGACAGCACCCTGCGCGCGATGCTGCGCGCCGGCACCTATGAGTTGCTGGCGAGGCCCGACGTGCCGGCGCGGGTGGTCATCACCGAATACGTCGATATCGCCCACGCCTTCTTTGAGGGCCTCGAGCCCGGCTTCGTCAACGGCGTGCTCGACCGGCTGGGGCACATCTTGAGGCCGGGAAAGCTTGAAGGTAATGATGGCGAGCGCCCGGCGCGTGCGGGATGAGTTCGGCATTATCGCGGACATCTTCGCGCCCCTGGCGGCGAATTCCCCCGGTGCCTTCGGGCTCACCGACGACGCCGCCGCGGTCGCCCTCGATGCGGGCCAGGAACTGATCGTCACCAAGGACGTCCTGGTCGCCGGCGTCCATTTCCTTGCCGAAGATAATGCGGCTGATGTGGCGCGCAAGCTCTTGCGGGTGAACCTTTCCGACCTCGCTGCCATGGGGGCGGCCCCCGTGGGCTATCTGCTAGCCGCGGCGTTGCCCCGGGAGATCGACGAGGGCTGGCTCACGAGTTTCGCCGACGGCTTGCGCGAAGATCAGGACGAGTACGGAGTGGGGCTGCTTGGCGGCGACACCGTCTCGACGGACGGCCCGCTGACCCTTAGCTTGACGGCGCTGGGCGAGCTGCCGGCTGGGGCCGCGCTCCGCCGCGCCGGCGCCACGGCAGGGGACGCCGTCTATGTCTCCGGCACCCTCGGCGACGGTGCGCTGGGCCTCAGGCTGGTGCGGGGCGAGCTAGGCCACCTCGACGCCGAGCATCAGGCCTTTCTCGCCGAGCGCTACCATCTGCCAGAGCCCCGTCTTGAGCTGGGTCAGCGCCTGCGTGGGCTCGCCCATGCGGCGATCGACATCTCCGACGGCCTTGCTGCCGACCTCGCCCACATCTGCCAGGTCTCGGGCTGCGGCGCCGAGGTCGAGGCGACGCGGGTGCCCCTCTCCGAGCCGGCGCGGGCGGCCGTGGCGAGCGCGCCGGAACTGTTCAAGGAGGCGCTGACGGGAGGCGACGACTACGAGCTGCTGTTTACCGTCGCGCCCGAGGCCGAAGGGGCCGTCGCCGCGCTGGCGGATGAAATCGCCCTGCCGCTGACCCGCATCGGTCGCATCACCGGCTCGGGCGGGCTCAGGATCCTCGATGCCGGCGGCGCTCCGCTCGACCTGGGTGAGGCTGGCTACCGTCACTTTTGAGCCCGGGCCAGACACCCGCCCGGGGGTAATCCATCGGTAACGACTCTTGTGTCACCCTGGGGCGTGATTGGCCCAGCGACACGGGGGGCAGGGCGGCCGCGGGCGGTACTCATTATCACTTGCGGGCGGCCATCTGCTGGGCTACCAGGACAGGCAGGCCACCGGTCCCAAATTGGTTGCGTGTTTCCGCTTGCCGCGACCTGAGCCTCACACCGGCAGTCCGATGTCTGACACCGCGAAAGATCGGGAGTAAGTTAATCGTTATGGTAGCGGCCTTCAACGAGGCGAGGGCGATTGAAGCCCGCGATGTGAGAATAGGTGGACGAGATGAACATTTCTCCGGGCGTTCCACGAATTCACGAATACAACCAGGTTGTCCAGAGTACGTTGTTCTCCGAAATGGAGGGCTTCTCTGGGGAGTTCATTAGGGCGCATAGAAGCAATCTTTTTTTCTACAGCCTGCGTTGGTCTCATGACCCCTTGCATCACTGGAGCAGGCAGTGGGAATATCCTTACGTATTCGCGCAGATCGAGCCTCACCTTTCGGCTCGCGGCGATACAGTGTCGAAAGTTTTAGATGCTGGCTCCGGAATAACATTCTTCCCTTACTTTATCATGTCAAGGTTTCACAACATCGAAGTTACATGCTGCGACAGAGATCGGTACCTAAATAAGGTTTTTGAAAAGATAAATAAGCGTTCTCGGCATAACGTACGTTTTGAAGTACAGAATCTTAAGAATCTCGCATTTTCAGGGCGGGAATTCGACATTGTTTATTGCATTTCTGTGCTCGAGCACACTCACGATTACGAGCTGATCATAGAGAAAGTTCGTAATATACTTAAGAAGAATGGCCTGTTCATTGTTACCTTCGACCTCTCCTTGGATGGTAACGTAGACATACCAGTTGATCGAGCGAACGAGCTTCTTGGCCTTTTAACGAAACGGTTCAAGCCCCACGACGACTTTCCACAGGTTCTCGCGGAAGATATTGTCCAGTCTCCAGACATTGTCACCACAGATCGCTTGCGGGATAGAAATTCAAATCGCTCCCCTTGGCAGATATACAGACAAACGCTGCAACATGTTAAATCGCTGGTTCGTCTTCAAAAGCCGCAAATCACGAATTTAAGCTGCTTTTGCTGTGCCCTGAAAAAGGTTTCCTAACGGGCCCGCCGGTCGAGAGCGGCCAGCCTTCCGGCCTGCCCAACCGCCTTTACCGGAACAACGGGAATGGAACGTTTGCAGATGTGACCCGAAGTTCGGGTCTGGATATCCTCGATGACACCTCCGTGGCCCTTTTCGCGGATGTGGACAATGACGGTGACCAAGACCTGATCGCCATCGCACCCGATCGTGCCCTGCTGTTTCGCAACGGGGGCGAAGGGCGGTTCAAGTTTGAAGCCAGAGCCGGTCTGACCCCGCCTTCCGACAGGGCGTCGATGCTGACCGGAGCCGCC
>JBHICX010000145.1:0-6325 GCA_046759805.1 Kiloniellales bacterium
GCCGCCGTCCGTGTCAGCCTTCGCAGAATCAATCACCGGGATCCGGTATCACGTCTTGGCCGAGTGGCCCCCGTGCCCCGCTATTCGGTTACGAAGGATATCTTCAGGTCGGTGGCCTTGACCGGCGGATTCCGCACCTCGGTCTGGAATCGGACGCTGTCACCTGCAAGCAGTTTTGCCTCGGGCGCTGTGAAACGCCAGCTCTGCAACTCCTGCCCGTCGGCGCCATAGAGCACTCCCTTGAGCTGCGGCACGTCTCGTGGGCGGATCGAGGGATTGGCGATCTCGCCGCGGATCACCAATATTGGCACGCCGTCTTCGCGGCGGCGCTCCGATTCCAGTTTGCCGAGCGCGAGACCAGCGCCGGGCGGATCCGGCGAGGTGAGGAACAGGGCGAACAGCTCGGCGGCGTCCGGATAGACCTGAATGATGTGGTCGCGGGCCAGGTAGCCGCCGAGGCCGGTGCCGGCGATCAGCATGAGGGCGATCAGCAACGTCGCCCACAGCGGGTGACGGCCGCCCGATGGTGAACGGCCCGCCGGCTTGCGTTCCCGGCCTGGCCGCCGGGCCGGCGGTGATCCGGGTGCCCGGGGTTTCCCCGGGCCGGTCGCCGCAGGCTCCCCCGTGCTCGGCGCCGGCGCGTCCGGCACGGCGGTGGCGGCCTCCAACTCGGGCGGTGGGGGCGCGGGAGCGGTCACGACCACCTCAACGTCGGCCTCCTCTTGCGGGTCCTGATGCCAGATGTGGGCGCAACGACCGCACTTGACGCGTCGCCCCCCGGGTCCCAACGCCGCGGCATCGAGCCTGAAACGCGTCAGACAGTCGGGGCAGGTGATAATCATTCAATTAGCGCCCTTGTCTGGACCAACCCCTATATATAGGGTGTTTGGGGCCAAGGCAAGTTGGGCCCATGGTGCTGGCCGGGGACGCAAGTCGCGGCGCAAGCGGCAGGCTGGACGTGCCGGCGGGGTTCGTGTCATGCTCGCGCGCGTCGCCGCAGGACGGGCGTGCGGGGCGGGGTTCACACGCCGCCCAAGGAGACATCGCTAAGCGTGGTCCGGTTCGAAAACGTCGGAATGCGGTACGGCGAAGGGCCGGAGGTGCTCCGCGATCTCACGTTCCGGCTCGAACCTGGCACGTTCCATTTCTTGAGCGGCAGAAGCGGCGCCGGGAAATCGTCGCTGTTGAAGCTCATTTACCTGGCCAACCGACCGTCGCGCGGGGTGATCACCTTGTTCGGGCAGGACGTGTCGACGCTGACCCGTCGCCAGACGGCGGAGATGCGCCGCGGCATCGGCGTGGTGTTCCAGGATTTTCGCCTGTTGGCGCATCTTTCGGGGTTCGACAACGTCGCCCTGCCGTTGCGGGTGGCCGGCACCGGCGAGGAACAGGTGACGAGCCACGTCAACGAGCTCTTGGCCTGGGTCGGCCTCGCCGACAGCATGGAGGCCCGGCCGGCGACGCTTTCCGGCGGCGAGCAACAGCGCATTGCCATCGCCCGCGCCGTGATCGGCAATCCCAGCCTGTTGCTGGCCGACGAGCCCACCGGCAACGTCGACGATCAGATCGCGATGCGGCTCATGTATCTGTTCGAGGAGATGCACCGGCAGGGGACCTGCGTGGTCATCGCCACCCACAACGAGGGGCTGGTGGCGCGCTTCGACCATCCGCAGCTCTATCTCCAGGACGGACGGGTGCGTCTGATTGCTCCGCGCCAACGCGCCTACGCCTGACGGGTGAGAGGATGTTCGCTCGCCGCACCGACCTGCCGCTCGGCCACGATACGCCTAGCCGCACCGTGCCGTGGATCATCGCGCTGATGGTGTACTTGGCGGCGCTTGCGCTGGCCGGCACCATGTTGCTCAATGAGTTGGCCGGGCGCTGGGATGCGGGCCTCGCCGGCAGCCTTACGGTGCAGATCCCGTCCCTCGAGGAAACCCGGTCCACCGAGGCCGCAACCGACCCGGACGCCCAGTTGGCGCAGGCGCTCCGAGTGTTGCGCCAGACTCCGGGCGTGTCCTCGGCCACGGCGCTGGACCGACAGGAGATCGCGGCGCTGCTCGAACCCTGGCTCGGCCCCGGCCGCTACACCGCGGAGTTGCCGCTGCCGCGGCTCATCGACGTCAGCCTCGAGGAGGCGGCGCAAATCGACCTCGAGGCGCTGGCCCGGCGGCTTCGCGACGTCGCACCCGGCGCCGTGATCGAGGACCATGCCCTGTGGCGGCAGCAGCTGGTGTCGCTGGCCCGCTCGATCCAGGTCGCCACCTTGACCGTGGTCGGGCTCATCGCCATCGCCGCCATGCTGGTGGTGGTGTTCGCCACCCAGGCGGCGCTGTCGACCTATGGCGAGGTCATCGAGGTGATGCATCTGGTGGGCGCGCACGACGATTACCTGGCGCGGCAGTTCCAAAGTCACATGGTGCGCAAGGGGTTACTCGGCGGCGTGGGCGGCGTCGCGCTGGCGGTCGCTACCCTGTACGGATTCGCTTACGGCGCCCAGGGGATCGACCCGGCGCTGTTCCCGCACCTCACGCTGAAAGTGCGCGACTGGCTGACCCTCGGCGCGCTGCCCTTGGCGGCGGCCCTGATCGCCATGTACACCGCCCGGGTCACCGTGCTGCGGGTGCTCGGAAAGATGCCATAGGCGTATCGGTGCCACGGCGATGCGATGGATCTTCCAGCATCCCGCGCCGACCCGCCGGCGTTGGCTCACCGGCGCCCTTGCCGCGGTGCTGATTTGCGTCGCCCTGTGGGCGGCGGGGCTCGTTCGTTTCGCCGGGCAGATTCCGAGCGGCGTCGACGACCCGATCCGCCAGACCGACGCTATCGTCGTGCTGACCGGCGGCAGCGAACGGCTCGCCACCGGCCTCAGGATGCTGGCCCAGCGGCGCGCCAGGAAGCTGTTCGTGTCCGGGGTGCATCGCGGCGTCGACGTGGCCGAGCTGTTGCGAATGGCCCGCCAGGCGCCGGACGAGGTCGAATGCTGCATCGTGCTCGGCCACAGCGCCGATGACACTGCCGGCAACGCCCGTGAGACCGCCCAGTGGATGGCCGCCCAGGGGTATCGCTCGCTGCGTCTGGTCACCGCAAACTACCACATGCAGCGCAGCCTTCTGGAGTTCCGCCGCGCCATGCCTGAGGCCACCATCGTCGCTCATCCGGTGATCCCGGCGCATGTTAAGCGACGAGGCTGGTGGCGCTTTCCGGGCACGGCAAGCTTGGTGGTGGGCGAGTACAACAAGCTTCTGGTGGCGCTCATCCGCAACTGGCTCGGCGTCGTCTCAGGCGGCCGTGAGCCGGCCCGGGCCCCTTGAGGTCGCAACCGTGCCGGCCATCAGAGCATTCCTGTTCAACGTCGCCTTCTTCGGCCTCACCGCCGTGCTCGCCCTGGCCTACCTGCCTTTGCTGGTCCTGCCGTGGCGGGTGCTGAGCGGCGGGGTGCGCCTGTGGGCGGTCATCGTCGTCTGGCTGCTGCGGGTGATCATAGGCCTTCGCCACGAGGTGCGCGGGGCCGACAACCTGCCGCACCGGCCGGTGATCGTTGCCGCCAAGCACCAGTCGACCTGGGAGACGATTACCTTGAACATGCTGCTGCGCGATCCGGCGGCGGTGATCAAGAAGGAGCTGACGCTGATCCCGGTGTGGGGCTGGCTGGCGCGGCGCACCCGGCACATCCGGGTCGACCGGCGCGCCGGCGTCAAGGCGCTGCGCGAGATGACCGCCGCGGCGGCGATGGCCGTCGCCGACGGACGCTCGATCGTGATCTTCCCACAGGGCACCCGTATCGCGCCGGGAGACTGGCGCCCCTATCTGCCGGGCGTGGCCGCCCTTTATGGCGCCCTCGGCCTGCCCGTGGTGCCGGTGGCGCTCAACTCCGGCCTGTTCTGGGGCCGGCGGAGTTTCGTCAAGCGCCCGGGCGTGATCACCGTCGAATTCCTGGCCCCGATTGCGCCGGGGCTCGACCGCAAGGCGTTCATGCGCGAGCTCGAGCACCGCATCGAGACCGCCACCCGGCGGCTGGAGGAGGAAGCGGTGGCGCGCTTCCAGATTTCCCTGCCTTCCGCTGGGTCTCAAGCCAGTCAAACTGGCTGAGACATTGCCTTGTTGAAACAAAACAAGAACATGTGATAGGTTCAGGCCGGCATTGTTGGCGACATTTCAAGGACCACATGATAGGGAATAGAGCGACTTGAGGGCGTTCAGGAACTGGCCATGCCGAGCGTAGCCGCCGTTTCCCAGCACATCTGGGACATGAAATACCGCCTCAAGACGCCGACCGGCGAGCCCGTCGATGCCACCATCGAGGACAGCTGGCGGCGGGTGGCGCGGGCGCTCGCCGAACCGGAGGCCGAGGCCGAGCGCGAGCGTTGGGCCGAGCGATTCTACGGCGCCATGGAGGATTTCCAGTTCCTGCCGGCGGGCCGCATCCTGGCCGGCGCCGGCAGCGGCCGCGACGTCACCCTGTTCAACTGCTTCGTCATGGGCGCCATCCCGGACGACATGACCGGGATCTTCGAGAGCCTCACGGAGGCGGCGCTGACCATGCAGCAGGGCGGCGGCATCGGCTACGACTTCTCGACGCTGAGGCCCAAGGGAGCCCCGGTCAAGGGCGTCGGGGCCGACGCCTCGGGCCCGCTGAGCTTCATGGACGTTTGGGATGCGATGTGTCGGACCATCGTCTCGGCCGGCCACCGGCGCGGGGCGATGATGGCCACCATGCGCTGCGACCACCCGGACATCGAGGACTTCGTCGAGGCCAAGCGCGAGGCCGGCCGGCTCAACATGTTCAACCTGTCGGTGTTGGTGAGCGACGCGTTCATGTCGGCGGTGCGCGAGGACGCGCCGTGGGAGCTCAAATTCGACGGCGTGGCGTGGCGGGCGCTGCCGGCGCGCGAGCTGTGGGACCGCATCATGCGCGCCACTTACAGCCACGCGGAACCGGGCGTCGTGTTCATCGACCGGGTCAACCGGCGCAACAATCTCTATTACTGCGAAGAAATTCATGCAACCAATCCTTGCGGAGAGCAGCCACTTCCACCCTATGGGTCGTGTCTGTTGGGCTCGATCAACCTGGCGCGTTTGGTGCGCCGGCCGTTCCAGGCCGACGCCGCGTTGGACGAGGACCGGCTCGCGGCGCTGGTGCCGACTGCGGTGCGGATGCTCGACAACGTCACCGAGGTGTCAAAATTCGCGCTGGAGCGCCAGGCCGAGGAAGCGCGGAAAAAGCGCCGAATCGGGCTCGGCGTGACCGGGCTCGCCGACGCGCTCATCATGTCCGGCGCCCGCTATGGCTCGGCCCCGGCGGTCGAGTTGACCGAGCGCTGGATGCATGCGATCCAGCGCGCGGCTTATCTCGCGTCCACCGAACTGGCGGCCGAGAAGGGCGCTTTCCCGCTCTACGATAGGGACAAGTACCTGGCCGGCGAGACCGTCGCCGGCCTCGACGACGACCTGCGTGGGGCGATCCGCAAGAACGGCATCCGCAACGCGCTCGTGACCTCGATCGCTCCGACCGGGACCATCTCGTTGTTGGCCGACAACGTCTCCTCGGGCCTCGAGCCGGTGTACAGCCTGACCTATATGCGCACGGTGCTGGAGGCGGACGGCAGCCGGCGCGAGGAGGAGGTCAGCGACTACGCCTATCGCCTGTACCGTCGCCTCAACGGCGAGGACCGGCCGCTTACCGACGCCTTCGTCGACACCCGGGCGCTGCGTCCCGGCGATCACCTGGTGATGCAAGCGGCGGTGCAAAAATACGTGGACAGCGCCATCTCCAAGACCATCAACTGTCCGGCCGACCTGCCGTTCGAGGACTTCAAGGACGTCTACGCCCAGGCCTACGCGCTGGACTGCAAGGGCTGCACCACCTTCCGGCCAAACCCGGTGACCGGCGCCGTGCTGGCGCCGGCGCACGAGGTGCCGGAGACAACGCCGGCGGCGCCGGAGCTGCCGCTGGAGGCACCGCCGGCCATCAGCACCGAACGGGCCGAGGACGAGTTCGAGGCCGGCGGCGTGGTCTACATGACCCGGCCGCTCGACCGGCCCGAGACACTGCCGGGCCGGACCTACAAGATCCGGTGGCCGGACAGCGACCACGCGCTCTACATCACCGTGAACGACGTCGTCCGCGAGGGCCGGCGCCGGCCCTTCGAGGTGTTCATCAACTCCAAGAACATGGAGCACTACGCCTGGACCGTGGCGCTCACCCGGATGATCAGCGCCGTGTTCCGGCGCGGCGGCGACGTCTCCTTCGTGGTCGAGGAGTTGAAGGCGGTGTTCGACCCGCGCGGCGGGCAGTGGATGGAGGGCCGCTACGTCCCCTCCC
>JBHICX010000146.1:0-6271 GCA_046759805.1 Kiloniellales bacterium
GAGGCGGCGTTGCTGGCCGCGCTGCCCGTTTGGGCCCAGCCCGCCGGCCCGGCCACGGTCATCGACGGCAACACGCTCGAGGTCGCGGGCACCCGCGTCCGCCTGTTCGGCATCGAGGCGCCGGACCTGGACCAGCCGTGCCGGCTCAGGGGCAGGGCGAGGCCATGCGGCGTCATCGCCCGCGCCGCGCTCAAGGACCTGACCGCGGGCGCCGAACTGCGTTGTCGACCCAAGGGGCACGACGCTGCCGGGCGGGCGCTGGCCACCTGCACGGCCGATGGCTACGACGTTGCCGAGGGGATGGTGTACACCGGCTGGGCGCTGGCGCTTGAAGCCGCGCCGCCCCGCTACCACGCGCTCCAGCGGCAGGCCAAAAAGGCCCGCCGAGGCCTGTGGCTGGGCGAGTTCGTGGCGCCCTGGGAGTGGCGACGGCGGAAGCAATGAGCGGCCGGCGCGGCAGGCGACACGTCCGAGGTGAGCACGTTGTCAGCTGGGGTGATAGACGTCACGCCGGTGGCTTACTTTCGCGATCGTAACGCACAGCCCCTCATCCTCGACTGAATAAACGATTCGGTAGACGCCTTGGCGTATGCGATAGCGCTCCCGGGCGGAGAGCTTCTCGCAGCGGGGCGGACGAGGAATATCGGCCAATGTTTCGATGCGTTTGAGAATACGACCGACATTCCGCTTAGGAATACGGCGTAAGTCTTTAGCGACCGACTGCTTAATGACAAGCTTATAGCTTGCCATGGGCTTTCAAGTCGTTCAGCAGCTCCTCGTATGATAGCGTTGGCTCGGCGGCACGCTCCTCGAACGCAGCTAGGTCTTCTTGATCCTCCCGCAGCGCCAAGCGGACCGCATCGTTAACAAGCTCCGACACCGAGCGGTTGTTGGATGCCGCTTTTATCCGCAGCGCCTTGTGCAACGCCTGCTCGAAATAAATCGTTGACCGTACCGTGTGCTCGCCCATGAGTGATCACCTCCACGAGCAGGTATGACATCAAGACGCTAAAGCGTCAAGACGTCATCGGCGCCTTCGCAGCTGACGTCCGTATTGAGCGACGCGCCGGCGCGTGAATGCGAGCCTGACCCCGCCGTGACCCCGCCGTCGCCCGCGAACACAAGGGTGTCGGCCCGGCCTGGGGCCGGCGGGTCAGCGGCGCAGGATGGCGTCGGCCATGCGGGCGACGCGAGCCATTTGGCGCACGTCGTGGACGCGCACCATGTCGGCGCCGCGGGCAATGCCGATGGCCACCGCCGCCGCGGTGCCCTCGATGCGCTCGTCGGCTGGCAGGTCCAGGGTGTAGCCGATGAAGGACTTGCGCGAGGGCCCGATGAGGAGCGGGTAGCCGAGCGCCTTGAAGCGGTCCAGCCGGTCCAAGAGCCCCAGGCTCTGCGCCACCGTCTTGCCGAAGCCGATGCCCGGATCGAGGATGATCTGGTCGGCGGCGATGCCGGCCGCCTGGGCATCGGTGGCCAGCGCTTGCAATTCGCGGGCCACGTCCTCGATCAGGTCGTGGTAGCGGGTGCCGACATACCGGCCGCCGAGGCGCGCGCCTGCCGCCGCGTCGCGCGGCCGGCTGCGGTTGTGCACCAGCACAACCGGGACCTGACGCAGGGCCACCAGCGGCGCCAGCTCCGGGTCCAGCCGCAGGCCCCGAACGTCGTTCACCATGGCGGCGCCGGCGTCCAGCGCCGCCGCCGCCACCTCGGCCTTCGAGGTGTCGATCGAGATCACCACCTCGGTTTCGGCGGCCAGCGCCTCGATCACCGGCAGCACCCGGCGTAGCTCCTCGGCGGCCGGCACCGCCTCCGCGCCCGGCCGCGTGCTCTCGCCGCCAACGTCGAGGACGTGCGCGCCGTCGGCGACGAAATCAAGCCCCCGGGCCAGCGCCGCCGCGACGAAGTCGGGCTCGGCCAGGAGGCCGTCTTGAGAGAACGAGTCCGGGGTCACGTTGAGGATCCCCATGACATAGGTCTGGCGGCCCCACGCGAACCGGTCGGTCAGCCGCAACGGCCCGCCATCGGTCATCGACGCCCTCCGCCGTCGCCCTGGGGCGCGGTCCGCGGATCAGCCGCCGATCGTCTTCCAAACCGTCTCCGCCGGAACGTCGAGGTCCACCGACATCGAAACCTTCGCCATGAGGTCCTCCCGTTGATCGGGCCCTGGGCCCTTGTGCGCCCAGTTAGGGCCGCGATGCTACATCACCCGGCGCCGCGCCGCCACGGGCCGGGCGAGGGTGGCGTCGATTGACATAAAGGCTCGGGACTTCTACCGTTCTCCGCACGAGGGACGGTGCAATTCCGGGAGCCGGTCGGGGAGGCGGTGGCGGCCCTACTCGAAATCGAGGACCTTCGGACTCAGTTCTTCACCTCGGCCGGCACGGTCAGGGCGGTGGACGGCATCTCGTATACCGTCGAGGCCGGCGAGACCGTTGCCATCGTCGGCGAGTCCGGCTGCGGCAAGTCGGTCAGCGCGCTTTCGATCCTGCGCCTGGTCGCCGATCCGCCGGGCCGGGTGGTGGGCGGCCGCATTCATTTCATGGGCCGGGAGCTGCTTGCGCTGAGCGATGAGGAGATCCGGCATGTGCGCGGCCGGCACATCGCCATGGTGTTCCAGGAGCCCATGACCTCGCTCAACCCGGTGCTGACCATCGGGCGCCAGCTCACCGAGGGCCTGGAGCACCACCTGGGGATTGACCCGGGGGCAGCGCGGGGGCGCGCCGTCGAGCTGTTGGGCATGGTGGGAATCCCGGATCCGGATCGGCGGTTGAACCAGTACCCGCACCATTTCAGCGGCGGCATGCGGCAGCGGGTGATGATCGCCATGGCGCTCAGTTGCGAGCCCAAGCTGATCATCGCCGACGAGCCGACCACGGCGCTCGACGTGACCATCCAGGCGCAGATCCTGGAACTGATGAAGGATTTGACCAAGCGCCTCGGGGTGGCGCTGATCGTGATCACCCATAACCTGGGCGTGGTGGCGCGCTATGCCGACCGGGTGAACGTGATGTACGCCGGCAAGATCATCGAGCGCGGCAACGCCCACGAGATCTACCACCGGCCGAGCCATCCCTACACCCTGGCGCTGTTGCGCTCGGTTCCGCGGCTGGATCAGCCGCGACGCGAAAAGCTCGATCCGGTGGATGGCCAGCCGCCGGACCTGACGCGGCTCGATGACGGCTGCTCGTTCCGGCCTCGCTGTCGCTACGCGGTAGAGCGCTGCGGCGAAGAGATCCCGCCGCTGGAGCCGGTGCGCGACGGGCACCTCTCGGCCTGTTGGGAGAAGGAGCGGCTCATGCAGCCGCTAGGCGAGGTGTCGTGAGCGTCGCGGCCAGCGAAGCGCAGGCGGGCCGCCCGGCCGGCTCGACCGCGCGGGCGGGCGAGACACTGCTCGAGGTCAACAACCTGGTAAAGTATTTCCCCGTCACCGAGGGGATCATCGTCCAGCGGGCGGTGGCCCAGGTGAAGGCGGTGGACGGGGTGAGCTTCCACATCCGCAGGGGCGAGACCCTGGGCCTGGTGGGCGAATCCGGCTGCGGCAAGACCACGACCGGCCGCTGCATCCTGCAGCTCGAGGAGCCCACCGAGGGCCAGATCATCTTCGACGGCGTCGATCTGGCGAGCCTCGACCGGCGCGGGTTGGGCGCGTTTCGTCAGAAGATGCAGGTGATCTTCCAGGATCCGTACAGCTCGCTCAATCCGCGCATGAAGATTGGCGAAATCATCGCCGAGCCGATCCGCGTGCACAAGATCGTGCCGGACCCGGCGAGACGGCGGGAGCGGGTCCACGAATTGCTCTTGGTCTGCGGTCTTGACCCCACGTTCGCGGACCGCTACCCGCACGAGATGAGCGGTGGGCAGCGCCAGCGGGTGGGGATCGCGCGGGCGCTCTCGCTCAACCCCGAATTCATCGTCTGCGACGAGGCGGTCTCCGCCCTCGACGTCTCGATTCAGGCGCAGGTCATCAACCTGTTGGAGGACCTGCGCGAGGAGTTCGACCTCACCTATCTGTTCATCGCCCACGACCTGAGCGTGGTCCGCCACTTGTGCCATCGGGTGGCGGTGATGTATCTGGGCAAGATGGTGGAGCTCGCCGATTGCGACGAGCTTTACGACAACCCGATGCATCCGTACACTCAGGTGCTTCTGGCGTCGGTGCCGATACCCGACCCCGAGGTCGAGGAGAACCGGGAACACCAGATCGTGAAGGGAGAGGTGCCGAGTCCGATCAATCCGCCGAGCGGGTGCGTGTTCCACCCCAGATGCCCGCTGGCGGTGGCTGGTTGCCGATCGGAGGTGCCCGAGCTTCGGGAGGTAAGACCAGGCCATTGGGTGGCTTGCACCGAGGTGTGACCGCCCCCGCGGAAGGGGGCGGCCGAGATGTCGGCGCGAGGCGCCGGCGAGTTCCTAGGGAGGAGAAATCGAGATGAAAAAAATTGTTCCGAAACTTGCGATCCCGCTCGTGGCGGGATTCAGCCTCGCCCTCTGGGCGGGCGGAGCCGCGGCGGCCGAGAAGCCCGTGCGAGGGGGAATCCTTAATTTGGTGGTGGGCAGCAAGATTCCGTCCTATGACGGCCACCGGGAAATTACCTTCGGGATGATCCACCCGATCCGGCCGTTCTACAGCCTGCTGATCCGGGTGAACCCGGACAACCCGTCGTCGCCGACCGACTTCGTCTGTGACCTTTGTGTGGGCGAGGTTCCCGAGGCGACGGATGGCGGATTGAAATACACCTTCAAGATCCGCAAGGACGTCAAGTTCCACGACGGCACGCCGCTTACGGCGCACGACATCGTGGCCACCTACAAAAAGATCATTTTCCCGCCGGAGGGGGTTCCAAGCTCCCGCAAGGCGTTCTTCAGCATGGTGGAGTCGGTCACCGTGCCGGACGACTACACGGTCGTCTTCGATCTGAAGTATCCGAGTGGAGCCTTTATCCCCGCCCTCGCCCTGCCGTTCAACTTCGTCTACGCGAAGAAGGACCTCGACCAGCACGGCTACGCCTGGCACAAGAAAAACATCAACGGTACGGGGGCCTTTAAGTTCGTGCAGCACCAGGCGGGGGCGTTTGTCGAAGGCGTGCGCTACGAGGACTACCACCACAAGGGCAAGCCGTATCTCGACGGCTTCAAGGCCATCTCCGCGCCGAAGATGGCGGTGCGGTTGCAGGCGATCCGCGGCGACCGGGCCGCGATCGAGTTCCGCGGTTTCCCGCCGAAGGCCCGCGACGACCTGGTGAAGGCGCTGGGCGACAAGATCACGGTCCAGGAGAGCGACTGGAACTGTGCCCTGTTGTTTACCCCCAACCATAAGGTGAAGCCCTTTGACGACGTGCGCGTGCGCAGGGCGCTCACCCTGGCGGTTGATCGCTGGGGCGGCTCGAAGTACCTGTCGCGGATCGCCATCGTGAAGCCGGTGGGGGGCGTCGCCTTCCCGGGCCATCCCCTGGCCGCCACCAAGCAGGAGCTCGAGCAGATCGCCGGCTACTGGCCGGACATCGAAAAGTCCCGGGCCGAGGCGAGAAGGCTCTTGAAAGAAGCCGGCGCGGAAGGCCTCGAGTTCACGCTCCTCAATCGCGGCGTGGACCAGCCTTACAAAGTCGTGGGCACCTGGCTCATCGACCAGTGGAAAAAGGTCGGCCTGAAGGTGACGCAGCAGGTACAGCCGTCGGGCCCATTCTTCGATTCGCTGCGGAAGAAGAAGGATTTCCAGGTGTCCATCGACTTCAATTGCCAGTCCGTCGTGAACCCGCTCGTCGACGTCGCCAAGTTCATTTCCGACGACAGGGCCGCTAACAACTACGCAAGTTACATCGACCGGAAACTCGACCAGTGGTTCGATCAGATGAACCGGGAGGCCGATCCCGCGAAGCAGCGTGCGATCATGCGTCAGTACGAGAAGCATGCTCTCGACGAACAGGCCCACATGGGCCTCACGCTCTGGTGGTACAAGATCAATCCACACCGCTCGTACGTGAAGGGGTGGAAGACATCCCCCAGCCACTACCTGAATCAGCATCTCGACAATGTTTGGCTCGATCCTGACTTGAGGTAGGAGCGGCTCAATAGGTACATCGGAATCCCCCGCCGCACCGGTCGCGGCGGGGGAGACCCCGATAGGTCGAGATCATGTACCAGTACATTATCAAGCGCATTTTGTTGATGATCCCGACCCTTTTCGGGGCGGCCGTGCTCGTCTTCTTACTGATGCGCCTCATCCCGGGCGACATCTGCGAGCTCCGGATGGCCGGGGAGGGCGGCTACTTCG
>JBHICX010000147.1:0-6229 GCA_046759805.1 Kiloniellales bacterium
AGTACGCGGCCAACACCTTCCTCGCCGTCAAGGTCACCTTCATCAACGAGATCGCGGACCTCTGCGAGAAGGTCGGCGCCGACGTGCACCACGTGGCCAAGGCGATCGGGCTCGACCAGCGCATCGGCTCCAAGTTCCTGCACCCGGGCCCGGGCTATGGCGGCTCATGCTTCCCCAAGGACACACTGGCGCTGGCGCGCACGGCGCAGGAGTTGGGCGCGCCGGTACGCCTGGTCGAGACCGCGGCCGCGGTCAATGACAAGCGCCGGAAGGCCATGGCCGGCCGGGTCATCGCCGCCTGCGGCGGCTCGCTCGAGGGCAAGATCCTGGCGGTGCTGGGCCTCACCTTCAAACCCAACACCGACGACATGCGCGACAGCCCGAGCCTGGAGATCGTCCCCGCCCTGCAGCGCGCCGGCGCCGTGGTGCGGGCGTTCGATCCGGCCGGCATGGCGGAAGCCAAGAAGCTGCTCGACGGGGTCACCTGGTGCGAGGGCCCCTACGAGGCGATGGAGGGGGCCGCAGCGCTGGTTCTGATCACCGAATGGAACGCCTTCCGCGGCCTCGATCTGGATCGGGTGAAGCGGCTGTTGGCCGAACCGGTGGTGGTCGATTTGCGCAACATCTACGACCCGGCGGAGATGGCGCGGGCCGGCTTCGCCTACTACAGCATCGGCCGCCCGACGCCATGAGCAAGGGCCATGTGTTTCACCCCACGGTCCTGCGCCAGTACGATATCCGCGGCGTCGTCGGCCAGACCCTGTCCGCCGCCGACGCCCGCGCCATCGGCCGCGGCTTCGCCACCATGGTTCGCGAGCGCGGCGGCGGGGCGGTCTGCGTCGGCCACGACGGACGGCTGAGCGCGCCGGGCCTCGAGGCGGCGCTCACCGAGGGACTCCTGGCGGCCGGCGTGCCGGTGCTGCGCGTCGGACTGGGCCCGACGCCGATGCTCTACTTCGCGACGGTGACGCTCCAGGCCGCCGGCGGCGTCATGGTCACCGGCTCGCACAACCCACCGGACCACAACGGGTTCAAGTTCGTGCTGGGCGGCGCGGCGTTCTACGGCCGCGAAATCCTGCGCCTGGGCGAGATCGCCGCCGCCGGCGCCTGGGCGGCGGGCAGCGCCGAGGCGACCGAGCGGCCGATGCTGGACGCCTATGTCGCGCGCTTGGTCCAGGACTACGACGGGGAGCGCCCGCTCACCGTCGCCTGGGACGCCGGTAACGGTGCCGCCGGCGAGGCGATGGCCAGGCTGGTCGCGGGCCTGCCCGGCCGGCACGTCCTCTTGAACCAGGTGGTGGACGGGCGCTTCCCGGCACACCACCCGGACCCGACCGTGTCCGAGAACCTGGAACAACTGCGCCAGGCGGTGGCCCGGGAGGGCTGCGACCTCGGGGTCGCCTTCGACGGCGACGGCGACCGGATCGGCGTGGTCGACGGCCGGGGACGCATTCTGTGGGGCGATCAACTGATGGTGCTGCTGGCCCGCGACGTGCTGCAGGCGCATCCAGGCGCCACCATTATCGCCGACGTGAAGGCGAGCCAGGTGCTGTTCGACTCGATCGCCGAGATGGGGGGCGTGCCGCTCATGTGGCACACCGGGCACTCGCTGATCAAGGCCAAGATGGCGGAACTGGGCGCGCCGCTGGCCGGGGAGATGAGCGGCCATATCTTCTTCGCCGATCGCTACTACGGCTACGACGACGCGCTTTATGCGGCGCTGCGGCTCATTGGCCTGGTGGCGCGCTCGGATTCAAGCCTGGCCCAGATGCGCGATGCCCTGCCGCAGCCCGTCAATACGCCGGAATTGCGCTTCGCTTGCGACGATGAGCGCAAGTTCGCCGTGGTCGACGAGGTGCGCTGGCGCCTCGAGGAGGCGGCGCGCGAGGTGAGCACCATCGACGGGGTGCGGGTGCGCACCGCCGACGGCTGGTGGCTGTTGCGGGCCTCCAACACCGAGCCGGCGCTGGTCGCCCGCTGCGAGGCCGGGGACGTTGCCGGCCTCGACCGGCTGAAGGCCGAGCTCTCAGATCAGCTGCGCGAGAGCGGGGTCGGGGTCCCGGATTTCGTGGCCGCTCAGTAAGCCTTGGCCAGCTTGACCGACCCGGGCGGCGGCACCACGTGGCAATCCAATTTCCGGGTCCTGAGCACGCGGCAGGCCCGGCGCGCTTCTTGGCGATCGAGCCCGCTCAGCCGAGCCCGAAACAGCCGGCGGCCCCGGATCTCCACCGCCTCGATCACTGTGCGCGTGGCTTGCAGCAAGGCCGGGGCGCCGCGGCGCGCGCGGCCCACCGCCCAGCGCGCCGGCGCCTGGTCCTGGAATGCGCCGACCTGGATGCCCCACCCCTTGCCCGGATCGGCGCCGGCGGCTTGCGGCACCGGGCGTTCCTTGGACGGCGGCGCCGCGCTGCTGGCCGCCGTTGAGCGCTTGCCGGGCCGCCATTCCCTGTCCAGTCGCCGGAACGACTTTTCGAACAGCCGCATCATGTGACGATTGCGCCAGCGTGGGCTCTTGCCGCCCAACACCACGCCTATGAGGCGCCGGCCGTGGCGTTCCACCGAGGCGGCGACGTTGTACCCGGAGGCGCGGATATAGCCGGTCTTGAGGCCGTCGGTGCCCGGGTATCGGGCCAAAAGATCGTTGTGGTTGCGGTAGGTGTTGCCGCGAAAGTGGAAGCTGCCGGTGGCGAAGTAGCCGTAGTGGTGAGGGAAGTCCCGTTGCAGGGCCAAGGTCAGGCTGGCCATGTCCCGGGCGGTCGAGAGCTGCCGCCGGTTGGGCAGTCCCGAGGCGTTGCGAAAGCTGGTCCTGGTCATGCCCAGCGCCCGCGCCTTATCCGTCATGGTGCGCGCGAACCTGCGCTCGGAGCCGGAGAGCGCCTCGGCGATCACCGTGGCCGCATCGTTGGCCGACTTGGTGATGAGCGCCAGGATCGCATCGCGAACGGTTATGGTCTCGCCGGGCTTAAGGCCGAGCTTCGAGGGCGCCTGCCCGGCCGCCCGCCGCGACACCTGCAGGCGCTGGCCAAGCGCGAGCCGACCGTCGTCGAGGGCCTCGAAGGCAAGGTAGAGGGTCATCAGCTTGGTCAGCGACGCCGGGTAGTTGCGGGTATCCGCGTTCTCGGCGTGCAACACCCGGCCGGTGTCGGCGTCGATGACGATCGACGCGTATCGGGCGAACGCCGCCCCAGAAGAGAACACAAAGACCAACCCCACAAAGACAGCCGCCAGCAGGTGGCGGTTAGGTCTTCGTGGGGTCGAATATGTGGTTTGGGCTGGCTGCGGATATAGTTCCACTATGGCCAAGGTCCTAAGTTTCCGGTCTATCTAGGGAATCTTAGGAATCTGGCGAATCTGTGTCCACAAGCTCTCAGCCGTCTGCAATAAATATTTTTTGAGGTGTTGCTTTTTTGCCGATTCGCCACCGAATCCCGCATTTGGACTGAACGAGAGCTTGTCAGTGCCGGGGGCGGGCCCGGCCGGCGGGCGCTCGGCGTTGGCGTTTGCGTCGCGCTGGCCGCTGGCCTATGAGAGAGGGGTGCGCCGAATCCGGCGTATGACCGGTTCAGGAAATGGCCCCAGCATGACCGAAACCGTGCTGATCCTCGACTTCGGCAGCCAAGTCACCCAGCTCATCGCGCGCCGGGTGCGCGAGGCCGGCGTCTACTGCGAGATCCATCCCTACGATCGCATGGACGATGCGGCGATCGAGGCGCTCCGGCCGAAGGCGGTGATCCTGTCCGGCGGGCCGGCCTCGGTCACCGCCGAGGAGACGCCGCGCGCCGCCCCGGCGACCTTCCAGCTCGGCGTGCCGGTGCTCGGCATCTGCTACGGCCAGCAGGCCATGTGCGCCCAGCTCGGCGGCGAGGTCGAGACCGCGGACAAGCGCGAGTTCGGCCGCGCCGACATCGAGGTGGTCGACGATTGCGCGCTGTTCGACGGCGTCTGGCGCAAGGGGCAGCGCGCGCCGGTGTGGATGAGCCACGGCGACCGGGTGACCCGCCTGCCGGCGGGCTTCCGCGTGGTGGCGGCAAGCCGCAACGCGCCGCTCGCCGCCACCGCCGACGATGAGCGCCGCTTCTACGGCGTGCAGTTCCACCCGGAGGTGGTGCACACGCCGGACGGGGCCGCATTGTTGGCCAACTTCGTGCGGGCGGTGGCCGGCTGCCGCGGGGAGTGGACCATGACCGCCTTCCGCGAGCGCGCCATCTCGCGGATCCGCGCCACGGTCGGCGACGACGGCCGCGTGGTCTGCGGGGTATCCGGCGGCGTCGATTCCTCGGTCACCGCGGTGCTGGTGCACGAGGCCATCGGCGAGCGACTCACCTGCATCTTGGTCGACTCCGGACTGATGCGCGCCGGCGAGGCGCAAGAGGTGGAGTCGCTGTTTCGCGGCCGCTTCAACATTCGGCTGTTGCGTCGCGACGCGGCCGCGCTGTTCCTGGACCGGCTTGAGGGCGTCACCGATCCGGAGGAGAAGCGCAAGACCATCGGCGCCACCTTCATCGAGGTGTTCGAGGAGGCGGCGCACGGCATCGGCCGGGTCGACTTCCTGGCCCAGGGCACGCTCTATCCCGACGTCATCGAGTCGGTATCGGCCACCGGCGGGCCCAGCGTCACCATCAAGTCGCACCACAACGTGGGCGGCCTGCCGTGGCGCATGAAGCTGAAGCTGGTCGAGCCGCTCCGCGAGCTGTTCAAGGACGAGGTGCGGGCGCTCGGGCGTGAGCTTGGGCTGCCGCCATCGTTGGTCGGGCGCCACCCCTTCCCCGGCCCGGGTCTCGCCATTCGCGTGCCCGGCGAGGTGACGGCGGACAAGCTCGACATCCTGCGCCGGGCCGACTTGATTTACCTGGAGGAGATCCGCAACGCCGGGCTCTATGACGCCATCTGGCAGGCCTTCGCGGTGCTGCTGCCGGTGCGCACCGTGGGGGTGATGGGGGACGAACGCAGTTACGACTACGCCTGCGCCTTGCGGGCGGTGACCTCGACCGACGGCATGACCGCCGACGCCTTCCCGTTCGCGCCCGATTTCCTGAGCCGGGTCGCCACCCGCATCATCAACGAGGTGCGCGGCATCAACCGCGTCACCTACGACGTCACCTCGAAGCCGCCGGGCACCATCGAGTGGGAATGACGGCTGCCGCGGTCGCGTGCCGGGGCCGGCCACCGCCCGGCGAAAACGCATCGGCCGAACCGGGAAAATTTTCACCACAAAGACACAAATGACACAAAGAAGTAATAATAAGTATGCCGTAGTGACCTTTGTGCCTTCGTGGTGAGAAGACAATTTTGTCCAGGCTAGGAATCCGGCAAAAGCGTCTGACGCCGGGAGAGTATGATTAACGAAAAATTAACCGTGCGTTAGCAAACTTCTGTAAAACATATAAAAGTTTAGAAATTTGCCGACCTGTTTCTTTTGCTCTTATCCGGAATTTCTGTTAGCAAAATTTTAGTCAAGTGCGGGTCGGCTCGAATCTGGCATCGCCGGCCTGAGATACCGGGTTGGGGTTTGCAATGGCGGATGAAACGGATGCGGGCGCAGAAGGCGCCGGAATCGTTACCGTGGTCGCCTTCGATCCATTTCGCGGCCGCGAGCTGGTGCTGCTCAACGGCGCGGAAGAGGTCGGCCGGATCCCGCTTGCCGACTGGATGACCCATTTCCTGATCAAGGCGCTGCAGCGCTCGCTCACCGAGCACCGCTCACCGTAACCGTTGAAGACGGGGGGCCGAGCGGCCGATCGAGGACCCAGAACCTACGGGTCAGGACACCACGCGAAACCTGTGCTCGACGTTGGGCAGCACTTGGTCGATGCGGTCGCTGCGCCGGAGCACGCGGCCGGCGCATAGGAGCAGGAACTGGTCGCGGCCGCCGCCTTGGGTCGGGCGCTTGGCGATCGCATAGAGCGGCCGCTCGAAGCTGTGACGGAACACCGAGAACACGGCCACGCCGTCCGCATGGTCGATGGCGTAGTCGCGCCATTCGCCGGCCATCACCCGGCGGCTGTAGAGCGAGAGCAGTCGGTCGAGCTCCTGGCGGCTGAAGAACACGCGCGTCGGCCGGCGCCGACGCGCCGCGTAGCCCAGGACTTGCGGCATCGCTCCTGCCCGCGACCTTCGCTCCATCGCCGCCACAGCTCCATCTGCCACAGCCGATCCTGTGCGATGACGAAGCCCTGCGCGAAGAACAGGTCTTCCAGGCTCTGGGCGTAGATATGGGGACCGCCCCACT
>JBHICX010000148.1:0-6195 GCA_046759805.1 Kiloniellales bacterium
GGCGGCACGGTGACGCCGGAGTCCATCTCGATGATGCCGATAACCTCGCCGCTATAGGGCGAGACGGCGATCACCTCGCCGTGGGAGCCGGAGACGATCAGCCGGTCGGAGGCCAGGACCGGTCCGGTCCAGGCGATCGGGTTGGCGGTGCTTTCCGGGTCGACGTAGCGCGGCAGCTGGGTGATCCAGCGCACCCGGCCGGCGCTGCGGGTCAGGCAGACGAGCTGGGAGTCGTTGCTCAACACGTAGATGAAGTCGCCCGCCACCCATGGCGTGTTGACGCCGCCCACCTTTCGGTCCCAGGCGCGGCCGCCGGTGCGCAAGTCGATGGAGACCATGCGCCCGGAATGACTGATGGCGAACACCCGGCCCCGGTCGATCACCGGCTTGCCGCGGATGTCGGCGAGTGTGGACACGGCTTCGGCCCGGCGGATCGTGGCCAGGGTGTCGGACCAGATGACCCGGCCGTTCTCGACCCTGAGCGCGATCAGTTCCCCCGAGGAGTACGGCACCACCACCACATCGCCGGCCACCGCCGGACTGGCCCCGCCCAAGAGCCCGGCGGTCTCGGTGATCCCGGCATGCGTCCACAGCTTCTGCCCGTCGTCGACGGCGAGCGCGTGAAGCTGGTTGTCGATGCTCACCGCGAACACCCGGCCGCCGGTCACCGTGGGGGCGCTGCGCAACGGGCCCGCCAGCTTGGTGCGCCAAAGCACCTCGCCGCTCTCTGCGGCGAGCGCCACCACCTGGGCGAAGCCGGTGGCGACGAAGATTCGGCCGTCGAAATAGGCCAGTCCGCCGCCGAACGCGCCCTCCTCGTCGTCCTCGAGCACGTCGGTCTCCCACAGGCGTTTGCCGGTCTTCATGTCGAAGGCGCTGACCTGGGACACCGCGTCCATGGTGAAGACCCGTCCGCCGAATACGATCGGCTGGGCGGTCAGCCGCGCCGCCCATCCGGCCCCGTCGCCGACCGTGGCCTCCCAAACCTTCTCGGGGTTGTCGCCGACCGCCAGATGATGCATGGCGTGGTCCGGGTAGCCGCCATCCTGCGGCCAGGCCCCGTTGCGAACCGGCGGCGGCAGCCGGATCTCCATGCCGGCGATACTGGCGTCCGATTCCAGCTGATCGGCCTGCAACATCACGGCGATGCGATCCCCCGGCAGCGGCGGACCCTCGACCTCGCCGAACCAAAGATCGGACAGCGCGGCCAGGCCGCAGCCACCCAAGAGAAGGCCGGCCAATGCGGGCCCGGCAACCCGCAACGGGATCGACGTCGAACCCATGGTCACATGCCTCTTCCGGCCGCCCGTTACTCCCCGAGGATAGCCAGCATCTCGGCGGCCCGGGCCCGCAGAGCCCGCGGCGTGGTAGCGTCGTCGGCGAGCCTGGTGAAGATCTCGCGGGCCCGGCCGTGGGCGCCGGAGCGGAAGGCGAGGACGCCGCTCGCCTCGAGCGCCGAATGGCGCCAGGGATTGTCGTCGGCGGTGAGCGGCGCCAGTCGCTCGATCAGCGCGTCGGGTCCGGCCGCGTCCATTTGATGCATGACCGATAGCAAGAGCGCCGGGTCACGGAACAACGGTTCCACGCCGTCGTCGGCGGCGATGGCGTCGTAGATGGCGATGGCGCCGCCGCGTTCCCCCGCCTCGGCGCGCAGCGCCGCCTCGCGCAAGCGCGCCAGCATGGCATAGCCGGAGCCGACCTCCCGGGCCACCATCGCCAGCGCCTCAGCGGCGCTTGCCTCGGCGCCCGGCCGCAGCTCCACGAGCGCCGCGGCATAGCGCTCGCCGTCGGCCAGCCGCTGGCGGCTGGTGTACTCCTTAAAGCCCACGTAGCCGGACGTGGTCAGCACGATGCCGAGCGCCGCCCCGATGACGTAGCCGCCGTACTTCTTCCACAGCCTCTCGGCGCGCTCGCGCCGGAGGTCCTCCTCGATCTCTCGGAACAGGTCAGCCACCGGCGGCCCCGCCGTTTTACGTCCTTACGCGGCCTTCCACTTGATCGAACAGCCCATGGACGGGATCTGTTCCCGCGGTCCCTCACCGCTTTCGGCAATCTGAACCATGGCCTCGTACAGCTCGCGCCGGGCGCCCGGCACCGGTTCCAGCCGCGAGACATCGAGCCGACCGCGGTACTGTAGTCCGAGGTCGCGGTCGAAGCCGAAGAAGTCCGGCGTGCAGGCGGCGTCATAGGCTTGCGCCACCGACTGGGTCTCGTCGATCACATAGGGAAACGGGAAATCGTGCTGGCGCGCGAAGGCATTCATGTTGTCGAACGAATCCGCCGGATAGGCCACCGTATCATTGGGCATGACGGCGATCGCACCGACGCCGTGCTCGGCCAGCGCCCGGCACTCGGCCACCACCCGGTCGATCACCGCGCGCACGTAAGGGCAGTGGTTGCAGATGAACATGACCAACGTGGCGTTCCGGCCGCGTACGTCATCGAGGCTGTAGGTGCGCCCGTCGACTCCCTTGAGCGAGAAGTCCGGCGCCTTCCATCCAAAGTCGCAAATCGGCGTCTCGACCGCCATGGCGGCATCCCTCCAACGGTGGCAACCAGGCCCTGGGCCGTTCAAGCGGGTCGCATGATCGCCGAAACACGACGACAAAACAACCGGATAACCCGATGCCAACGCTCGCGCCGGCGGCCGCGTAAGCCTCCGTAGAATCAATCAACCGGATTCGGCATCACACGTTTGAATCCGGGAAGCTTTCCTTGCGCCGGGTCATGTAGGCGTTGAGCGCCTCGTCGATCGCCGGGTCGAGCGGCGGGGGCTCATAGTCCTCAAGCATCTTCTTCCACAAGGCGTTGGCCCGCTGGGCTGCATCCAGGCTGCCCTCCGATTGCCACCGCTCGAACGTCTCGTTGTCGGCAATGGCGGAGCGATAGAAGGCGGTCTCGAAATTGGCCTGGGTATGGGCACAGCCGAGATAGTGGCGGCCGGGTCCCACCTCGCGCACCGCGTCCATTGCCTGGCCGTTGTCGCTCAAGTCGACGCCCTCGGCGAAGCGCTGCATCATGGCCAGCTGGTCGGCGTCCATCACCAGCTTCTCGTAGCCGGAGGTAAGTCCACCCTCGAGCCAGCCGGCGGCGTGCAGCACGAAGTTGACCCCGGCGTTGATGGTCGGCACCAGGGTGCTAGCGCTCTCGTAGGCGGCCTGCGCGTCGGCGATCTTGGAGGCGCACAGCGCCCCGCCGGAGCGGAACGGCACCTTGAGCCGGCGGGCCAGCTGCGCCGCCGCATAGAGCACCAGCGCCGGTTCCGGGGTGCCGAAGGTCGGCGCCCCCGACTGCATCGAGATCGAGCTGGCGAAGGTACCGAACACCATCGGCGCCCCGCGGCGGCAGAGCTGCACGAAGGCCAGACCGGCCAGCGCCTCGGCCAACAACTGCGCGAGCGTGCCGGCGACGGTGACCGGGCTCATGGCGCCGGACAGGATGAACGGTGACACCAGCACCCCCTGGTTGGCCCGGGCGTAGACCTTGAGCGCCCCCAGCATGGTGGCGTCGAACACCATCGGCGAGTTGGCGTTGATCAGGCTCAAGACCACGCAGTTGCGCTCGACGAAGTCGGCGCCGAACAAGATGCGCGCCATTTCGACCGTGTCCTCGGCCCGCTCCGCCGCCGTCACCGAGCCCATGAACGGTTTGTCGGAGTACCGGATATGGCTGTAGACCATGTCGAAATGGCGCTTGTTGACCGGCAGGTCCACGGGCTCGCAGAGCGTGCCGCCGGAATGGTGCAGCGCTGGCGACAGGTAGGTGAGCTTCACCAGGTTTCGGAAGTCCTCGATGGTGCCGTAGCGCCGCCCATCGTCGAGGCTGCGGATGAACGGCGGGCCGTAGACTGGGGCGAACACCGTACTATCGCCGCCGATCATGACGCTGCGCTCGGGGTTGCGGGCGTGCTGGGTGAAGGTTTGCGGCGCTGTGGCGATCAGGCGTCTCGCCAGTCCGCGGGGGACGCGCACACGTTCGCCGGTCACCTCGGCGCCGGCCTCCTTCCACAGGGCGAGCGCTTCCTCATCGCCGCGGAATTCGATGCCAATCTCCTCGAGGATGGTCTCGGCGTTGTTCTCGATGAGCTGGAGCCCCTGCTCGTCCAACACCTCCATGACCGGAATCTTGCGGCGAATGGCCGGCAGCTGCCGCAGCGTCGGCCGCCGCCGTGCCGCCCGCCGCGCCTTGGCACCGCCGCGGGCGCGCCGTCCCGCGGCCGCCCTATCGCTCATCGCCTCCTCCCCTCGGCCGCTGGCCGCACCGTTACGGCAACGGATCAGCGCACCATAACATATCGGTCCGGCGCCGGCCCGCTCTGGCCGAATCGCGACCCGGCGCCCGCCGAACCCGACATGTCCCGACCGCCGGCTGCCGCGGGTCGCGCAGGCCCGACAACACTGACCGTAGGGCAACCGGCGAATTGACCCCCCTGCCGGCCGCGTGCGATGTTGGCCGGCCCCGGGATGCCGGGTCGGCGTCCCGGGAAGCGAGGCCATGGCGATCCGGGGAGGGACCGACATGTCAGTTCGCCCGATCATTGCGTCCACCACCTTGTTTCTGGCCCTGTCCGCGGGCACGGCCTTGGCGGCGCCGCAGATGCTCGCCGTGGTCGCGACCAACGACGCCCGGCCGATGCTCTGCGGGGCCGAGGAGTGCAGCGTGATCCTCGGCACCTTCTGCCTGCAAAAGGACCGCAAGCCACCCGCCTATGGCACGCCCTATGCGCCGGTCGGCGGCGAGGGCCTCACCGTGGTGGTTCGCACCGGCGCCGGAGAGACGCTGCGGTTGCCGGCCGAGGGGCTGCTGCGCTTCGCAAGCTACGCCGGCTACACCTCCATACGGGCGGTCCTCGACCTGAGTCGCCTTGCCGGCCTCGATGCGCGCGAAGTCGCGGTCGAGGTGAATGCCCAGGTCACCATGGCGGCGTTGCCGCAGCCCGACGACCCCGAGCCGCTCGATGAGGCCGAGATCGCGCTGGCCACCGGCCCGCTACGCGCCGCTGGCGAGGCGCTGTTCGAGCGGCCGGGCGAGCGGGCCGATGCGGCGCGCCTCATTGCCAGCGCCATCAACCTGATGCCCGAGGACGACACAGGCGAGCCGGCGCCGGGCGATCTGTGGCACCGGCTAGCGGCCCGCCGCGCCGGGCTGACGCCGCAGGGCGTCGCTCGCGGCCGGCGCATGTTCGAGGCCTGCCAGCGCCAGATCGCCACCAGTATCGGCCTCGGCCTGCGCGACTGCCTGGAGATGCGCCACGATAAGCTGATGCGCGAGATCAACGAGACCTACTGGGAGGCGATCAAGAGCGGCGTTTAGCCGCCGGATGCAGGAGTCCGACACGCATCATCGATTGACCGCCGGTGGCGCGACGCCTTCCCGCCAAGCCATGACGGCGTCGAGCTCGTAGCAGGCGTTTGGGCCGACCTGATCCCGCGGGAGGACGAGCGATGAAGACACAAGCGCGGGTGGTGGTAATCGGCGGTGGGGTGGTCGGTGTCAGCACCCTCTACCACCTCACCAAGCACGGCTGGGCCGACGTGGTGTTGTGCGAGCGCACCGAGTTGACCGCCGGCTCGACCTGGCACGCCGCCGGGCTCTTGCCCTTGTTCAACATGAGCTACGCGGTCGGCCAGCTGCACAAGTATTCGGTCGATTTGTACAAGAAACTGCCGGAGGAGACCGGCCAGGAGGTGAGCTTCCACGTCACCGGCAACCTGAGGCTGGCCACCAACAAGGAGCGGATGGACGAGTACCACAAGTACTGCGGCACCGCGAACACCATCGGCGTGCCGTTCGAGATCATCGGTCCCAATGAGATCAAGGCGCTGTGGCCGCTCTGCGACACCGAGGGGCTGGTGGGCGCGCTGTACCATCCCCACGACGGCCACATCGCGCCGGTCGACGTCACCCAGGCGATGGCCACCGGCGCTCGCAACGGCGGCGCCGAGATCTATCGCAACACCCCGGTTGTCGGCATCGAGCAGAAGCCCGGCGGAGAATGGCTGGTAAGGACCGACAAGGGCGACATCGCCTGCGAGCACGTGGTCAGCGCCACCGGCAACTACTGCCGCCAAACCGGCGCCATGGTCGGCCTCGACATCCCGGTTATCCCGGTCCAGCACCAGTACATCGTCACCGAGCCCCACCCGGCCCTGGAGGAGCGCCACAGGGAGGGCCTGCCGGAACTGGCGGTCTTAC
>JBHICX010000149.1:0-6174 GCA_046759805.1 Kiloniellales bacterium
CACCTACGGGCTCCGCTGCGCCAACGTGTTCCACGCCGGCGACGGCAACCTGCATCCCCTGATCCTGTACGACGCCAACCAACCGGGCGAGCTGGAGAAGGCGGAGCGCTTCGGCGCCGAGATCCTGAAGCTGTGCGTCGAGGTGGGCGGGGTGCTGACTGGCGAGCACGGGGTCGGGGTGGAGAAGCGCGACCTCATGGGGGTGATGTTCGACGAGCACGACCTGGACCAGCAGCAGCGCCTGAAATGCGCCTTCGATCCGGACGGACTCTTGAACCCCGGCAAGATGTTTCCGGTCCTGCGCCGCTGCGCCGAGCTCGGCCGGATGCACGTGCATCGCGGCCAGATGCGTTTCCCCGACCTGCCGCGGTTCTGAGGCGCCAGACATGCCGCCGGCGGAGGTGGGCTCGGTCCTCAAGCCGTCGAGCGCCGATCAGGTCCTGGAGTTGGTCGCCTGGGCGGCGGCCGAGGAGGCGCGGCTCGAGGTCATTGGCGGCGGCTCGAAGCGCGGGCTTGGGCGGCCGTTGCAGGCGACGCACGAGCTGGACCTGTCGGCGCTTTCAGGCATCACCCTCTATGAGCCGGAGGAGCTGGTGCTGGCCGCCGGCGCCGGTACGCCGCTGGCGACGATCGAAGCGGCTCTGGCCGAGCACCGGCAACAGCTCGCCTTCGAGCCAGCCGACTACGGCCCGCTCTATGGCGGCGAGCCGGACCGCCAGACCTTGGGCGGGGTTATCGCCTGCAACTTGTCGGGTCCGCGCCGCCTAAAGGCGGGGGCGGCGCGCGACCATTTCCTGGGCCTAAAGGCGGTCAGCGGCCGCGGCGAGGCGTTCAAGGCCGGCGGCCGGGTGATGAAAAACGTCACCGGCTACGATCTGTGCAAGCTCATCTGTGGATCCTATGGCACGCTCGCGGTGATGACCGAGGTCACGGTCAAGGTGCTGCCGGCGGCCGAGACCACTCATACGGTGCTGGTCTTCGGCCTCGACGACGAGGCCGCGATCCGGGCCATGGCGCAGGCGCTTTTGGGCCCCCACGAGGTCTCCGGCGCCGCCCATCTGCCGGCCGAGCCGGCGGCGCGCTCATCCGTGCCTTACGTGCGCGACGCCGCGGCGTCGGTCACCGCGCTCAGGGTCGAGGGACCGAGGCCGTCGGTCACCCACCGCGCGGCGGCGCTCAAGGCGCTCATGGCCGAGATGGGCGAGGTGGAGGAGCTGCACAGCAAGAACTCGGCGCTCATGTGGCGCGAGCTGCGCGACTTGGCCCCCTTCGCCGCCACGCCGGAGCGGCTGGTGTGGCGGCTCTCGGTGCCGCCGGCCTCGGGGGCGAAGGTGGTGGCGGCGATCCGCCGCCAGCTCGAGGCGACGGCGTTCTACGACTGGAGCGGCGGGCTCATATGGCTGGCGCTACCGCCTTCGGACGACGCCGGGCATCGGATCGTGCGGGGCGCCGTCGCCGAGACGGGCGGTCACGCTACCCTGCTGCGGGCGCCGGCGGCGGTGCGGGCCGCGGTGCCGGTGTTCCAACCGCAGGACGGGCCGCTGGCGGCCTTGAGCGCGCGCGTCAAGGCCGGCTTCGACCCGCGCGGGGTCTTGAACCCCGGCCGCATGTACCCCGAGACCTGAGGCGGCGGCCGTGCAGACCCGCTTCAGCGCCGCCCAGCTTGCCGACGCCAACGTCGCCGAGTCGGAGCGCATCCTGCGCACCTGCGTCCATTGCGGCTTCTGCACCGCCACCTGCCCGACCTACGTGCTGTTGGGCGACGAGCTGGACAGCCCGCGCGGCCGCATCTACCTGATCAAGGACATGCTGGAGAACGACCGGCCGGCCTCGGCCAAGGTGGCCAAGCACATCGACCGCTGCCTCAGTTGCCTTGCCTGCATGACCACCTGTCCCTCGGGGGTCCATTACATGCATCTGGTCGACCACGCCCGCCGGCACATCGCCCGCACCTTCGCCCGGCCGTGGGGCGACCGCCTGCTGCGCCATTTCTTGGCGCTGGTGCTGCCGCGCCCGGGGCTGTTCCGGCTGGCGCTCTTTGGCGCCCGGCTCATCCGGCCGCTCATCCGGGTCATGCCTGGGCGCTTGGGCGGCGTCATTGGCATGGCGCCGGCGGCGGTGCCGCGGGTCTCGCCGATCGACCGGCCGCAAACGGTGCCGGCCCAGGGCCGCCGCCGGGCGCGGGTGGCGCTTCTCAGCGGCTGCGTGCAGCGGGTGCTGGCGCCGCGCATCAACGAGGCGACGGCGCGGCTCCTGACCCGCCACGGGGTCGAGGTGGTGGTGGCCCGGGGTGCCGGATGCTGCGGCGCGCTGACCCACCACCTGGGCCTGGAGGCGCCGGCGCTTAAGTCGGCCCGGGCCAACGTCGCCGCCTGGAGTGCCGAGCTCGACGGCGGCGGGCTGGACGCGGTGATCGTCAACGCGTCGGGCTGCGGCACCATGGTCAAGGATTACGGCTTCCTATTGCGCCAAGACAGAGAATGGGCCGAGCGGGCGGCGGCGATCTCGGCGCTCACCAAGGACGTCGCCGAGTTTCTGCACGAGCTGGGCCTCGATGAGCCGATGCTGGCCACCGGCCACAAGGTCGCCTATCAGGCCGCCTGCTCGCTGCAGCACGGCCAGCAGGTCCGGGCCCAGCCCATGGCGCTCCTGCGCCAGGCCGGGTTTGCCGTCAAGGAGGTGCCGGAAGACCATCTGTGCTGCGGCTCCGCCGGCACCTACAACCTGTTGCAGCCGGCGCTGGCGACGGGCTTGCGGGAGCGCAAGGTCGGGCACATCGAAAGCCTCGACCCTGACATCATCGCCACCGGCAACATCGGCTGCATGACCCAGATCGGCGCCGCCACCGACATCCCGGTCGTGCACACCGTGGAGCTCCTGGACTGGGCCACCGGCGGGCCCAAGCCGCCGGGGCTGCCGCAGACGATCGGGCAGTAGCCGACCTAGGGCGTGCACTCATAAATTGACGGTCTGCTTCAGGATACGCAACAGACCTTTGGATGCCCCGCCACGTACTGCCGCTCTTGACTCGAAGCCGACATTGGCAGCGCCGGACGCTTATAAGGTAGTCGGCCAATTCTGAAAGCTTTTGCATGGCCGGAAATCCGTTCGCGTCCGTAACCGGTTTCTGTCAAATCTTCGAGAGAGCCAACCAAGGTTCAGCGATGCTTCCGACAGCATCGTAATGTGTAAGAGTCCCGCGCCTTGGGTCTTTACGTCAGTCCTTGAGTTGCCCCACAGCCTCTTGAAGTGCTCTGATCGCCTCGGCTTGCCCTTTTCTTGTTAGTTTTTTGCGATCGATGATCAAGGTCAGGCCTTCCTGTTCCTTCCGAATTATACGTCCCTGAATCGCAGTATCGTCATACAGACCCACCACTCGGTAGGTCCTGACCGGTCTCGGGAAGCCTTTGACGGTTATAGTGCCGGTCTCTTCGGCAAGCACCACATCCTTGACCAACCAATAGGTCTCGTGGGCCAACAGCACACCGCCTAGATCGGCATGTGGTTGCAGTCTCGCCGCCAAGTTCACTTCGTTGCCGATGATGGTGTAGTCCACTCGGTCATCGCTGCCGAAGTTGCCAACAGTGCAATAGCCCGTATTGATCCCGATGCGGAGTTGGAACACATGCTCCTGACCTCGCTCGCGCCACTCCGCTTGCAGGTCCCGCATGCGTTGTTGCATGGCGATCGCCATTTTGACACAGGCGATGGCGTCTTGCTTCGCTCCTCTCGTCTCCGGGTCGCCGAAGAACAGCATGATGGCGTCGCCGACAAACTTGTCGATGGTCGCTCCGTACTCAAGGGCGATCGACGACATCTCCGTCAGGTATTGATTGAGGAGACTCGTCAGTTCCTCCGATTCCAGAAGATCCGTCGTTTCCGTGAAACCCGCGATATCCGAGAAGAAGATTGTCAGCTTCTTGCGTTGGGACGCCACTTTGACGTCCTTCTCGCCACTGAAGATCGAATTATAGAGCTGCGGCGAGAGATACTTCGACAGCTTGGAAGACAGGGATTCAAGCATCTGGTTTTTTTCCGTGACCAGCTCGTTCGCGCTCTCCGCCCGCTGTTTCGCCTCACGAAGCTCCTGCTCGGTGCGCTTAAGTTCGGTGATGTCCGTCATCACCGTCACCGTACCGCCCGCTGTCACCCGGCGACGGCCGATCCTATAGATGCGACCGTCGGGCGTGTGATCCTCGAAAGCCTTGCCCGATGGGTTGCGCAGACTCTCCACCCGTTTGGCGACAAGGGCGTCGACGTCACCGTCGCCGTAGTATCCATGCTCGGCCAAATAGCGCAGGAAGTCGGGATACGGACATCCGGGTTGAAGCAGCTCACTCGGCACCGGGTACATCTCGGCGAAGCGTTCGTTACAGGCCACAATGTTTAGTTCCTCATCCGTGTAGACTAGTGCGCCCGGCATGTTGTCGAGGGCGACATGAAGCTGGGCCTCTTTATCCGCTAATTCCTGTTCGGCACGCTTAAGTTCGGTGATGTCCGTCATCACCGTCACCGTACCGCCCGCTGTCACCCGGCGACGGCCGATCCTATAGATGCGACCGTCGGGCGTGTGATCCTCGAAAGCCTTGCCCGATGGGTTGCGCAGACTCTCCACCCGTTTGGCGACAAGGGCGTCGACGTCACCGTCGCCGTAGTATCCATGCTCGGCCAAATAGCGCAGGAAGTCGGGATACGGACATCCGGGTTGAAGCAGCTCACTCGGCACCGGGTACATCTCGGCGAAGCGTTCGTTACAGGCCACAATGTTTAGTTCCTCATCCGTGTAGACTAGTGCGCCCGGCATGTTGTCGAGGGCGACATGAAGCTGGGCCTCTTTATCCGCTAATTCCTGTTCGGCACGCTTGAGTTCGGTGATGTCCGTGATCACCGTCACCGTACCGCCCGCCTCCGCATGACGGCGGTAGACTTCATGGATACGGCCGTCGGGCGTGTGGTCTTCGAAGGTCTTGTCCGTCGGATTGCGCAGACTTTCCACCCGCTCGGCGACAAGAGCGTCGACGTCACCGTCGCCATAGTACCCGTGCTCGGCCAAGTAACGGAGGAAGTCGGGATACGGCCGACCAGGTTGAAGCAACTCTGATGGGATCTGGTAGATTTCGGCGAATCGGCGGTTACAAACGACGAGGTTCAGTTCTTCATCCGTGTAGACCAGAGCACCGGGCATGTTGTCCATGGCGACACGGAGTTGCGCCTCTTTCTCCGCCACTTTCTGCTCGGCCTGCTTGCGCTCGGTAATGTCGGCATAGGTAAGGAGCAGGCCATCAGGCGAGATGGGGGTGTACCGAATGTTGAGTATTCGTCCTGACGCCAGCTCGTACTCAAGCTCATGCGGCCGGCGTTTGCGGATCCGGTCGACCCGTGACCTGGCGTGCGTCTCAACATCGCCTACGCCGTAGTCGCCCCGTGCCGCGTTGAAACGGTAAAGCTCGATGATTTCGGTACCGGGTTTGCACAATGCGGCTGGATAGCCGCGCAACGTGCGGAATGCCTTATTGCTCGCGACGAGCCTTAGATCCTTGTCGAACACCGCGAAACCAAAGCTCAGGGCGTCAAGGCCAGCACGGAACAGGGGCGAAGCCTCAATCGGCGCGCTCGGCTTCGTCGAAACGCCTTTGGAGGATCGTATCGCCATGACCGGGCTCCATAGTGCGGGGCCGCACAAGTCTAGCACTCATCCCATACTCGATAAACTCGGTGCGGCACATCATGGCGACCGCGTACATGGCCTAGCACGGGTCGCCGATGCACTCGGTGAGGACCGAGCCGAGGTCGGCCGGCGCGGACAATCCTGGCACCAGCTGCGCCGCAGTATGTATGATCGCCGGATGATGGGGTTGCGCGCACTCGCCGCCTTGTTTCTCGCCCTCGGTTTGGCGATGCCGGCGGCGGCCGATCAGAACGACCGGCGGCTCGACGGGCTGTTCGAGCGCCTGCAATCGACGCAAAACCAGGCCGAGGCGGCCCAGATCCAGAACCGCATCTGGCGGCTGTGGTTCCAGGCCGCGGACGAGGATGTCAATCTGTTGATGCGTATCGGCAGCATCGCCATGAACCGGGGCGAGTACGAGGCCGCGCTCGGCGCCTTCGACCGCATCATTGACATGGCGCCGGACTTCGCCGAGGGCTGGAACCGCCGCGCCACACTGTACTACT
>JBHICX010000150.1:0-6116 GCA_046759805.1 Kiloniellales bacterium
ATCCGGGCGTTGGGCAGGCAGAACCGCTTCTTCTTGGCGCCGGCGGCCAGCAACAGAGAGCTCATCGACGCCGCCTGGCCGATGCAGACGGTGGAGATATCGGAACGCACATATCGCATGGTGTCGTAGATCGACAGGCCGGAACTCACCATGCCCCCCGGAGAGTTGATGTAGAACGAGATGTCCTTGCTGGGATTCTCCGATTCCAGATACAGCAGCTGGGCGCACACCAGGGAGGCCACGGCATCGTTGATCGGACCCACGACGAAGATGATGCGTTCCTTCAACAGCCTGGAGTAGATGTCATAGGCGCGTTCGCCGCGGTTGGTCTGCTCGACCACCATCGGAATGAGCGTGTTCATATGGATGTCATCCCGGTCGTTCATCGATCCTCGATCCTCATGCGTGCCGTCGTCTGCGGTTGGTTCGGCTTGCCCGCCCGAGCCGGCAGGGCCGGTCCATCATGACCCGTCCTGCGATTAGCCTGTCTTCTTCCGGGCGCCGACATTTGCCGCCGCGTCGGCGTCGGTGTCCGGATCGCGCATCAGCTCGTCGATGCTCACCGTTCGTTCGCTCACATTGGCGATCTCGAGGATGAAATCAACCACCTTCTCCTCGAGAATCGGCGCCTTGAGCGCGGCCGCTCGGTCCGGGTTGTCGCGGAACATCTCGTAAACCTTGCGCTCGTGCCCCGGATGGCGCTGCGCCTCGGCAGCGATGAGCTGAGCGACCTCCTCGTCGGTCACCTGGATATTGTTCAAACGGCCGACCTCGTTGAGCAACAGGCCGAGGCGGACCCGCCGCTCGGCGATGCGGCGATAGTCCTCTTTGATCTCGTCCTCGGCCTTGCCCTCCTCCTCGGGGTCCGTCAGCCCTTGGGCCTGCTGTTCCTCGCGCTGCCTCCAGATCTCCTCGAACTCCCGCTCGGTCAAGCCGGGCGGCACGTTGAAGTCGTGGGCTTCGGCCAGCTTGTCTAACAGCATACGCTTGAGCCGGTTGCGCGACCAGCTGGCGTAGTCCCGGGTGAGCCGGCCGCGCACGGCATCGCGCAGCTTGGCCAGAGACTCCACCCCCACCGATTGCGCGAACTCGTCGTCCAGCTCGACCGGCCGGCGCTCGCGAATCTCCTTAACCTTGACCTGGAAGACCGCCGGCTTCCCGGCCAGCGCCTCGTTGGGATAGTCCTCCGGAAAGGTGACGCTGATCTCCTTTTCGGCGCCCGCCTCGAGGCCGATCAACTGGCCCTCGAAGCCGGCGACGAACTCGCTGGAGCCGAGCTCCAGGTGATGGTCGCTGCCGCTGCCGCCGGCGAAGGGCTTGCCGTCGATGGTGCCGGTGAAGTCGATCACCAGCACGTCCCCCGACTTGGATTCGCGCGGCTTGGCGATCGGTGCGGAGCGCCTGTACTGCGCCGATAAGTCCCGAAGGGCCTTGTCCACGGCGGCGGCGTCCACCTCGGCGGTCAGACGCTCGAGCTCAAGCGCCGAGAAGTCCATCGGCTTGATCTCCGGCATCAGCTCCAAGGCCATGGTGTATTCCAGGTCCTTGCCGTCCTCGAACGCGGTCACCTCGATCTTCGGCTGCATGACCGGCTGCAGCCCTTGCTCGGCCATCGCCTGGGCGGCGCTGTCATTGACCGCCTGCTCGAGAATCTCGCCCATCAGGCCCTGGCCGAAGCGCTGCTTGAGGATCTTCGACGGCACCTTGCCCGGCCGGAACCCCGGCAGACGCACCGTGCGGCCAAGCTCGACCAGCCGGTCATTGAACTTTTCCTCGATGTCCTTGGCCGAAACCACGACCTTGAATTCGCGCCTCAGGCCTTCGCTCAGCGTCTGGGTGACCTGCATGGAAGCTCAGTCCATGTTCAAACTCTTGCCCGACCGAAGGCGACGTCCGAGGATGGTGCGGGCGGAGGGATTCGAACCCCCACGGATCTCTCCACTGGCACCTAAAGCCAGCGCGTCTACCGGTTTCGCCACGCCCGCCAGCCGAACCACAGCCGCGGTTCCGCCGCGGCGATCGGGAGCGTTCTATAGCACCGAAACCGGGGGGTGCAAAGGGCGAGCCGGCGCCGCCCGCGCTACCTGAGGCAGGCTTGCGCGGCGGCGTCGAGGATGGCGTCGGCGTCCAGGCGGTAGCTGGCGTAAAGCTCCGGGATGTTGCCGGCCTGGCCAAAATGCTCGACGCCCAGCGCCTGCAGCCGGTGGCCGCCGACCCCGCCGAGCCAGCTCAGCGTCGCCGGGTGTCCGTCGATCACCGTGATGAGCGCGGCGTCGGGCGCCAGCGGCGCCAGCAACCGTTCGACGTGCGAGCGGGCGCCGCCGTGGCCCCCCTGGCGGGCCCGCTGTGCGGCGGTCCAGCCGGCGTTCAAACGGTCGGCCGAGGTGATCGCCAGCAGCCCGGCCCCGGGGACGTCGTCCAGGATCTGGGCATGCGCCTCGAGGGCCTCCGGCGCCACCGCTCCAGTGTAGGCAATGGCCAGGTCTGCGTCCGGTGCCGGCGGCGTCAGCCAATATCCACCGGCGATCACCGCCGCCTCGAGGTCCGGCGTCAGCCGGCGCTTCGGCTGCATGATCGGCCGCGTCGATAGCCTGAGATAGACCGAGCCGCCGGCCAGGTCGCGCTGCCAGTCGGTATCGCTCGCACCGCTTCCGTCCCGCTGCAGGTAGTCGAAGGCCCAGGTCATGATCGTCGTCAGCTCGTCGACGAAGGCCGGTTCGAAGGCCGCCAGCCCGTCCTGCCCCAGGCCGATAAGAGGTGTGGCGATCGACTGATGGGCGCCGCCTTCCGGCGCCAGCGTAATGCCCGAAGGGGTGGCGACGACCATGAATCGGGCGCCCTGATAGCAGGCGTAGTTAAGGGCGTCGAGCCCGCGCTGGATGAACGGGTCGTAGAGGGTGCCGATCGGCAACAGCCGCACCCCGAACAGCTCCGCCGACAGCCCCAGCGCGGCCAAGGTGATGAACAGGTTGTTCTCGGCGATGCCCAGCTCGATGTGTTGGCCCTTAGGTGACATCGCCCAGCGCTGGGCCGAGATCACCTTCTCCTCGCGGAACACATCGGCCCGTTCGTGGCGGTCGAAGATGCCGCGCCGGTTCACCCAGCCGCCCAGGTTGGTGGACACGGTGACGTCCGGCGAGGCGGTGACGATGCGGCGCGCGAACTCGTCCTCGCCGGCCGCGATCTCGAACAGGATGCGGCCGAAGCCTTCTTGCGTGGACAGGCGCCCGCCGGCCGGCACCGGCAGGCGGTCCGGCACCGCGACCCGCGGGGCGGCGTAGCGGCGGCGGCCCTCGGCGGCGAACGGCACGTCGTCGAGGAACGCCTGGATCGTCTCCGGCGGCAGGTCAAGCCCGGCCGTTGGCTCCCATTCGGCGCCGTCCGGAATGCCCATCCGGCGCTTGTACTCGGCCATCTGTTGCGGGTTCATGAGTCCGGCATGGTTGTCCTTGTGGCCGGCGAACGGCAGGCCGAAGCCCTTGATGGTGTATGCGATGAAGCAGGTCGGCTGGTCCGTGGTCACGCCATGGAACGACCTTAACACCGACTCCAGGTCATGCCCGGCGAGGTTGGTCATGAGATCGTGCAAGGCGTCGTCGTCGTGCTCGTCCAAGAGCGCGCGGATCCCCGCCACCTCTCCCAGATCCTTGCTCAAATGCTGGCGCCAGCCGGGGCCGCCGCGATAGGTCAACGCCGCGTAGAGTGAGTTCGGGCAATCGTCGATCCACTGGCGAAGCGCCCCGCCGCCGGGCCGGCGAAACGCGGCCTCGAGCCGGGTGCCGTATTTGAGGGTGACCACGTTCCAATTCATGGCCGAGAATTGCCTGTCGATGCGGCCGAACTGAAAGTCGGTGACTACGCTGTCCAGGCTCTGGCGGTTGTAGTCGATGACCCACCAGACGTTACGCAGGCCATGCTTCCAGCCCTCCAGCAAGGCCTCGAAGACGTTTCCCTCGTCGAGCTCGGCGTCGCCGACGATCGCGACCATGCGTCCCGGCGGGCGATCCCTCGGCAACAGATCCTTCATCATCAAGTAGTCCTGGACCAGCGAGGCGAAGCTGGTCATCGCCACGCCGAGGCCGACCGAGCCGGTGGAGAAGTCGACGTCGTCGCTATCCTTGGTCCGCGACGGATAGGACTGTGCCCCGCCGAGGGCCCGGAAGCCTTCCAGCTTCTCGCGGGTTTGGTTGCCCAACAGGTACTGGATGGCGTGGAACACCGGGCTGGCATGGGGTTTCACCGCCACCCGGTCCCACGCCCGCAGCACGTCGAAATAGAGCGCCGTCATCAAGGTGACCGACGATGCGCTGGAGGCCTGATGGCCACCCACCTTGAGCTCGCCCCGGTTTTCTCGCAGGTGGTTGGCGTGGTGGATCGTCCACGCCGACAGCCAGGCGACCTTCCGCTCGAGCTCGCGCAGGACCGCCAGCCGCTCGGCCGCTGACAGGGTCGGGGCGCCGTTGTCCGATACCAGTCGCTTCGCCATCCTCGCCCTCCGCCGGGTCACCCTTCGGTCCTCGCGCGAAGCGACAGCCACAAGGCCCCAATCCATTCCTTGATCACGAACGCATTGCGCCTGAGGGCGCCGGCGCCCGGCAACAGGTCGGTCAGGCGGAACTGGTCGACGATCGGGAAGGCGGTCGGCGCCGGGATCACCTCGAAGCCGGCGCGCCGAAACGCCGCCTCCGCCCGGGGCATGTGCAAGGCATGGGTCACCAGGATCACCCTTGAGATGCCGTCCGGCGCCAGAGCCCGGAGGCTCTGGAGGGCGTTCTCCTCAGTGTTGCGGGAAGCCGTCTCGACCCAGCGCACCGGCGTGCCGAGCTCGTTGACAAGGTATCGGCGCATGGCCTCGGCGTCGCTGAGCGTGGCGCCGAGCGGGTTGCCGCCGCTGACCAGGATCGGCAGTCCGGTCTCGCGATGCAGCTTGGCGCCATAGCGGCAGCGCACCAGACTCGACGTGGTGGGCGTGTCCTCGCCGTATTCCGGCGCGTTCCGCACCACCCCGCCGCCGAGGATCACGATCGCCTGGCCATCGGCCGCGGCGGCCGGGTCGAGCGGCCGATGGCGCAGCAGGGTCCCGATGGTGGCGTCGGCGGTCATCGGCAGGCTCAGCACCAGGAGCGCCAGTGCCGCCAAGGCGATCAGCGTCATCCCGGTGCGCCGCCAGCGCCAGACGAGGACGAAGCCCAGCGCCATCAGCAGCAGGATGCTCCCTGGCGGCAGAACCAGGGTCTTGATCACGGCATTGACCCAAACGTTCAGCGACATCCTAGTGCCGACCATGCGTTTGCGGCCGCCGGCCCGGCGCCGGGCTCACCGGCAACCCATGCGCCCTCCTCCAGGCCCCGTCGATCCCGAACGGCAGCGCCTGCGGCACCGTCGAACCCCCGATCCGCCTATGCCGGCAGGCCCGCCTTGCGCAAGGCGGCCAGGCTTCGCTCGGCATGCGCCGGGTCCTTGTAGGTGAGGGAGTCCGCGTACTTGGCCAAGGTGAAATCGGGGTTGAGCTTGAGAAGCTCGGCCGCTTGCCGCCGCGCCTCCACGTCGCGCCCGAGCTCGGCATAGCACGCCGTGAGCCCGATGCGCGGACCGATGTGATCGGGGTTGCGGTTAATCGATTCCCGGTAAATGGCGACCGCCTCTTCATGACGCTCCATGAGACGGTAGGCATGCGCCTGAACCGCCAGGTACCAGGCCGAGTACAACGGGCTCAGTCGCATCGCCTTCTCGATCAGGCCGACCGCCTGCTCGGGTTGGCCCGACCAATTGAGGCTCATGGCCAGAAGCGCCGTGACATCGGCGCCATTAGGATCGAGGGCGACCGCTTTCTCGCCTTCGGCGATGGCTTCGTCATACTGCCGGCGCATCAGATGTATGGCGCCCAACAAGGAATGGGTCTCGGACAGTGCCTCATCGAGGGCCAACGCTTGCTGCGCCAGTTCGGCGGCGCGCGTGGTCGCCTCGTTGGGGGACTCGGCCCACAGGAAGCGAGCGTCCGTCCAATGGGTCCAGGCAAGCCATACCCAGCCCGCCGCATACCCGGGATCGAGTTCGACCGACTTTTCGAACAGGCCCCGGGCGAGGAGATTTTCCTCCTTGGTAAAGCGCCGGAA
>JBHICX010000151.1:0-6104 GCA_046759805.1 Kiloniellales bacterium
GGTGGCCGGGCGCAGGGTGACGCAGGTAAACCCCGGGGCCTGGTGCCGCCACATGAGCGGCTCGCACAGGCCCTTGTACTTGTTATAGTGGGAGACCGGCACCAGCGGGTGGTCCTCGGTGACCTCGGGGGCATCGGAGACGCCGTAGACCGCGCTGGTCGAGCAATAGACGAGGCGCCGGACCCCCGCCTGTTTGGCCGCGATCACCATCGGCTCGAAGCAGTCGAAGTTGACGCTGCGGCTCAGATCCTCATCGAGCTCGAAGCTGGGATCGTTGGAGATGCCGGCCAGATGCAGCACCGCATCCATACCGCGCAAGGCTTCGGTGAGGCTCGCGGTGTCGCGAATGTCGCCTTCTACGACCCGAAGCCGCGGGTCCCGCGGCAGCCCGTTGCGGCCATAATACAGGATGTCATAGACGCCGACGTCATAGCCCCAGGCCATGAGCCGCGGCACCAAGACGCAGCCGACATAGCCCGCCCCTCCGGTGACCAGAACCCGTTTCATGCGTCATCCCGGCCGGCCCGACCTACCCCGATCCGCCGTGCTCACCCGGTTGCCGCCCGCTTGGGTACGGCGATGCCGTATCCGGCCGCGGCGGCGTCGCGATGGAACATCCGCACCGTTTCCAGCGAGTACGCCTCGAGATCGCGCCCCACCAGCGGCAGCTTGTCGAGAATGTCGTCGGTTGCGGTGATGATGTGGCACTCGGCCGCCTCGGCATGGAAGACGTTCAGCACCTCGCGCGGACTGGCCCACAACAGCTCGGCATTCGGTCGTTCCCGCAACACCCGGACCGCCTCGGCCATCAGCGGCACCGGGTCGACGCCGGTATCGGCGACCCGTCCAGCGAAGACGGAGACGATGCATGGCGTCGCAAGCGCCAGGTGGGGGATGACGCGGCGCACCTGGTCGAGGCTCAGGATGGCGGTCACGTTGATCGCCACCCCCTCGGCGGTGAGCCTTTCGATTAGTGGACCGGCGAACTCGCCCCTAGTGCTGGTGACCGGAATCTTCACGTAGACGTTGTCGCCCCAGGAGGCAATAGTTCGCGCCTGATACGCCATCTCGCCGAAGTCGTCGGCGAACACCTCGAACGAGATCGGCCGGTCGGGAATCGCCCGCAGCAACTTTCGCGCGAACGCCTCGTAGTCGGACACGCCGGCCTTGCGCATCAACGTCGGATTGGTGGTGAAGCCCTTGATGAGCGGGTCTTGGGCCCGCTTCATGATGCTGTCGAGATCGGCGCCGTCGGCGAAGATCTTGACGCTGAGCGAGTGCAAGGCGGGCATCGGCCTCACCCTTGAGCGGCCGACGGCCGGTTTCGGGCCAGGATCGCCTGCGCCGCCTCGGCCAGCGAGCCGACCGTCACATCCGCTAAGACCGGTAACGGCTGGTCTTGCCGCCGGTCGATGAACACCGTGCAACAGCCTTGCGAGTGCCCGACAACCATGTCGCTCCAGCGGTCACCTACCATGTAGCTGGACGCCATGTCGATAGCCAACTCCCGCGCCGCCTGGCGCAGCATTCCGGGCCGCGGCTTGCGGCAATCGCACCCTTCCGACGGTCGGTGATAGCAGACCTTGACGCCGTCGAGCGGCAGCGCGCGGCCGAGGCGGTCATGCATCGCCTCGACCGTGGTCCGCTCAATGAGGCCGTTTCCCACGTCGGGCTGGTTGGTGACCACAATGAGCAGGAACCCGGCCTCTTTGAGCGCACCCAGCGCGTCCGGCGCCTCAGGAAGGATCTCGAACTCGGCCAGCGAGCGTGGCGCCGAGGGCTTGCCGTCACGCAGCAGCGAGCGCACCAGGACGCCGTCGCGGTCGAGAAACACGGCCGGCTTCATGTCATCCCGCCGCCGGGTCGGTAGCGTTCAACTTCTCCCACGTCGCCTGCCGTTGCTGCAGGGCCGGGTGCGAGACGATGCAGTGCCACACCACCGCCTGGAACGCCTCGGTATGCGGCGTCAGCCGCGAGGCCTCGACGGTGGGGATTACCACCACCTCGTCGCCGACCTTGTTCGTATAACCAGAGTCGCGGCCGATGACGCCGAAGATCTTGAGCCCCCGCGCCTTGGCCAAATCCAGCGCGGCGACGATGTTGGCGCTGACGTTGCGCTCGGCGTCGCCGCCGCCCACCGAGAACACCAGCACCGCGTCGTTCTCGTTGGCCTGGCTGGTCTTCAGCCAGGACTCGAATACCGTGCCCCAGCCCTCGTCATTGACCCGTGCGGTCAGCTCCGACACGTTGTCCACGGGCGTATAGGCCTCGATGCCGCATAGCTTGCGGAAGTCGTTGACCGCGTGGCTGCAATTGGCGGCGCTGCCACCGACGCCAATGAGGAACAGGCGACCGCCGCGGGCCCTGAGCGCAACGAGCTCGTCAACCATCCTCTCGACCTGCCGGTGGTCCAGGGATTCGGCGATCCGCGCCGCCTCGCGGAAGAAACGCTGGCAATGCCCCATAACACCCCCCGACGGCTGCCTGAGCGCCGTAGCGTGCGACCAGATGGGCCATGGATAGTTGCACTTTCTGGGCGACCGTCAAGTCGGGCGTTCGCTCAGGCTGCAAGCAACCGCCGGCGATGATATCTTCGGATCTCCCGGATGCGGCGAGCGCGGCGCCCGCGACCCGCGGCATGCGCAGCCTAGCGCCGAAGAAGCGTGCGTTATCGAGCACCCCCTCACCGGACCCTCTCCCCCTCAAAAAAAGGGGGCGAGGGAAAATTTGTTTATGCGTGGACACTTAGTTCCCCCTCTCCCCCCGCTTGCGGCCAGCGTGAGGAGAGCGTCTCACGCTTCTGCATTAGTCCGTGACTCAAGCGCCGGCGCGGGCGCCCACAAGCGCGTCGGCCAGCTCGGCGAAGCCGTCGCCGCCGCGGGCTTGTGTCACCCAGGCGGGTTCGGCCGCAAGCCGGCCTGTGAAGTCGCGGACGTTGGCCACCCCGACGGCGTTCGGGAAGTAGGCGAACATCGGCACGTCATTGGGCGAATCACCGGCGAACACCACGCTCTCGCGCACCCTGTCCAGATCGAGCGCGAACAGCTCGTCGAACAGGACCCTGGTCATCGCCAGCTTGTCGAACTCGCCGAACCAGGCGTTGACGTGGATCGAGCTGACCTTGGCCCGGGCGCCGGCCCGCTCGCATAGGGCGACGATGCGCGCGACGTCGCCCGCCTTGAGCGGCGGCACGTCCTCGCGGTAATCGATGGCCAAGTCGGCCTCGCGGTAGGCCTGGTCGGCGGCGATCGCGGCGCCCGGGACCGCGGCCAACACCTCGGCCCCGAGCGCCTCGAGCCGGCTGAGGTCGGCGGCGCGCTCGGCGGCGGCCTTCCAATAGCGCCGGCGCATAGTGCGTGCCGCGTCGTCATGGTGGAAGTAGAAGGCGCCGTTCTCGCCCACCACGGCGTCCACCGGCCACATGCGGGCGATATGGTCGCACCAGCCGGCGGGCCGGCCGGTGACCGGGATCACCTTCAGTCCCGCCGTGCGCAGCCGCTCCATGGCGCCATAGGCCTTGGCCGGAAGGCGGCCGTGATCGGTGAGCGTGTCGTCGATGTCACAGAGCACGAAGCGCACGCCGCGGCGCACATCCACCGGAAACTCGCTGAGCGGGCGCATGACAGGAATCCACCTCAAACGTAGCCGACATGGTCCAGCAGGCAGTGTCACAAAGCTCGGTGTCGGACAGTCTTGAAGGCTGAGCGCGAAGCGGCTGTAAAGCCAAACCGCTTGTTGGATAATCGAGGGCGGAAACCGATGTCGTCGGTAGCAGATCGTGGTCATGGTGTCTACCTGCCGGATCAGCATGCGACCACAACGGCATTAACCTGACGAAGCCTCGTAGGATGAAGGGATGAGGTAATGGACTTAAACCTTGACGGAAAAGTGGGGCTGATCACCGGCGGCAGCCAAGGACTGGGCGCCGCTACGGCGCGCCTGTTCGCGGCCGAGGGCGCCCGGCTGGTGCTTGCGGCCCGCAGCAAGGATCGGCTTCAGGCCATGGCGGAGGAGCTTCGTGCGGCTTTCGATGCCGAAGTGGTGACGGCACCTCAGGACCTGACTTTGCCCGACGGCGCCGACATCGTGGCGGCCGCGGCGCTCGACACGTTTGGACGCATCGATATCCTGGTGAACTCGGCCGGGTCGGCGCGCGGCGGGGTGTTCTGGGAAATCCCCGACCAGGTCTGGGACCAAAGTATGGCGCTCAAATTCTTCGCCACGGTGCGCATGATCCGGGCGGTGCTTCCGACGATGCGCGCCCAGAAGTATGGCCGCATCGTTACCATCGCCGGCAACCTCGGCCGTCAACCCGACCCGCGCATGCTGCCGGGAGCGGCGGCCAACGCCGCCTTGCTCGCGGTTACCAGCGGCTTGGCCGGCGAAGTCGCGGCCGACGGAGTGTTGGTCAACGCGGTCAATCCGGGCCCCACTCTGACGCCCCGCTGGACGACCCGGTTCCATGAGATGTCCCGCCAGACCGGGCGGTCGGTCGAGGATTTGCAGGCCGACGTGGAGAAGACTATCCCGACACAACGGTTCGGCGAACCCGAGCAGGTCGCACGCATCATCGCCTTCCTGGCTTCGGACTGCGCCACCAATATCACCGGCACCTCGATCACCGCCGATGGCGGCTCGACCAAGGCGCTGGCCTGACAGGAGGACCCGACAGGAGAAGTAACCATGTCCGCCAACCCCCGAATTCCCCATCGCATTGGGTATCTGGCGAAGATGCTGGACCTGCTGCAAATCCGGGACGACACTGTGTTCATGACCGGCGGTCGGATCGCCGACTGGTTGGTCGCCGCCGACAAGGGGTCACAAGGGAGTTGACGGCCATGGAACCAACCATACTGAAGGACTTGCAGGCCCGGCTGGATCCGCGCCATACGGTTCTGCTGATCATCGACATGCAAAAGGACCTCTGCGTCGAAGGTTTCGCCACCTCGCGGGCCGGGCGCGACCTGACGGCCACCCGTTCGATCATCCCGGCGCTCCAGGAGTTGCTTGGCGTTGCGCGGGACGCCGGCGTCCTAGTCGGCCATATCGGCGTCTGGACGCTGGAGAACCATCTCAGCGATTCTCCGCCGTGGCTGGCCCAGCGACGCCGCTCAACCTATTCCTCGGACAAGCTGTGCATGGAGCACAGCGAGGGGGCGGAGTTCATCGACGAGCTGGCGCCCGATCCGGGCGAGATCGTGATCCATAAGCACCGCTACAGCGCCTTCAAGGGCACCGACCTCGACATGCTGTTGCGGGCCCGGGACATCAGGACGGTCCTCACCACCGGCGTGTCGACCAACGTTTGTGTCGAGAGCACCCTGCGCGAGGCGTTCGAGCTGGGGTATTACGTGTGTATCCCGAGCGACGGGGTCGCGTCGTGGGATATGGACCTGCACGCGGCGACGCTTAAGACGGTGACGCACCGCTTCGGGCTGGTGACCCGTTGCGAGGAGATCATGGCCGTCTGGCGAGCGACCGGTAGGCGGCCCGTGGCGGCCGCCGACTGAGCGCACAGATGGATGAACCAACGAGGAACAGCATCCTTGACCACGAAGGCTTGACCCGCGACGCCGTATGGTTCGCCATCGTGTCGCGCTTCGAAGAGCTGCGACGGGAGCAGCCGAAGGCCGGGGAGGTGATGCGTTGAAGAGCCGAGCCCGTCAGCGCCGGTTGGCGGGGCTTTCTTGTGCGAAGACGCCAAGACAGCGTTGGCGTTGGATCCACAATTTAGCCCCACGAATTCCGACAGCGACCTCAAAGCAGACCTTGTTGCGGACGGCTCCGGATCTCTGCGATTGACCAAAGCCGTCATTCGGCCTCCATAGACTCCGCCATCAGCGGCACATAGAATTGCTCCAATTCACGCGGGAGGAAGCGTGGCCGAAGAACGCGCCCAAAGGCGTTTAGCGGCGATTCTGGCCGCCGATGTGGCGGGCTACTCCCGGCTGATGGGCGGGGACGAGGAAGGCACGCTCGCCGCACTGACCGCTCACCGCACCGAGCTGATCGAGCCTTGCATCGCCGAGCATCGGGGACGCGTGGTCAAGACGACGGGGGACGGGTTGCTCACGGCGCTTCAGGTCCTGGCGCTCCGACAGCGC
>JBHICX010000152.1:0-6072 GCA_046759805.1 Kiloniellales bacterium
GGCCGGCCGCCGCCAGCGTCTTGCGGCCGGTATCGGTCAATTTGCAGACCTGCCAGTCCGGCTTGAGTGGGTTCGCAAACCACGGCTCGGCCCAGCCCTGTTTTATGCAGCTTGCCACCGTGCGCGGGCTCACCCGCCGTCCATCGAGATCGAACAGCGGCAGCTTGCCGCCGGGCTGATCCAAACCGCGATCAAGCCAGGCGCGTTGCGCCGCCGACGGCTTGCTCTGCCGGGCGGCCGGTTTCCCATGACCCATGATGCCCCCCCTGTGGGTCCCCGGGATTGGTTTATATGTACCCTGCGCGCGGGGTTTGAAAAGATTTTTCGGTCCCGTCACACCGCCGAGGGAACCGCCTCATGACCGCAGGCACGGCGCGAAAGGTCCTTTTGGCCGGCGCCGGCGGGGCGGCGCCGGACCTTCCTTCCGCCGCGGGAAGCCGATAGAAAACACGCCCGGGATAGGAGCAAGCGGGAGCGAGCACGCGAATGACCGGACTCCAGCATGATGAACCTGGGCGGGCCGGGGCGCTAGGCACCTGGGGTCTGGGGGTTGCAGCCGCGGCCATGGCGGCCATCGTGGCCGCGTCGAACTTCCTGGTGCAGTTCCCGATCAACGATTGGCTGACCTGGGGCGCGTTTGCATATCCGGTGGCCTTCCTGGTTACCGACCTCACCAACCGGACCTTTGGACCCGCCCTGGCGCGGCGGGTCGTATATGTCGGCTTCGCCTTCGGCGTCGTGCTGTCGATCTGGTTGGCGACCTTGCGCATCGCGGTTGCTTCGGGCACGGCGTTCCTGCTTTCGCAACTCGCCGATGTCTACGTCTTCGACCGGCTGCGCCGGCTGCCCTGGTGGCAGGCGCCGCTTATTTCCTCGATCCTTGCCTCGATTCTCGATACCGCGCTGTTCTTCTCGCTGGCCTTCGCCGGCACCGACCTGCCATGGGTCACCTGGGCGCTAGGTGTCCTAGGGATCAAGCTCGCCGTGGCCGTGGTCATGCTGATCCCGTTCCGCGTGCTGATGCCGTTCCTGGCGCCGCGGGTCGAGCCGGAGACGTCCTGAACGGCGGCCTCACCCCTGTCGCGTCGATGAGGGTCGACGACTTCGACTTCGAGCTCCCGGCGCACTGCATCGCCCAGCGCCCGGTGGCACCGCGGGATGAGGCGCGGCTGCTCGAGGTCTCGGACCGCCTCGCCGACCACCGGGTGTGCGATCTTCCCCGCCTGCTGCGACCAGGGGATGTCCTGGTGGTCAACGACACCCGGGTACTGCCGGTGCGGCTCATCGGGCGGCGCGGCGACGGGCGGGTCGAGTTGACCCTGCTACGGGAAGTCGCCCCGGGTCGTTGGCGGGCGCTGGCGCGACCGGCGCGCCGCCTCGGCCCCGGCGACCGGATCGAGTTTGCGGGGGGTGTTGCGGCCCGCGTCGAGGCCAGGCATCGCCAGGGCAAGATCGGTCTCCGCTTTTCCGAATCCGGGCCGGCGATGACCGACTGGCTCAACCGCCATGGCGGCATGCCGCTGCCGCCCTATATCCGCCGCCCTGACGGGCCGGACGCCCGCGACCGCGATGACTACCAGACTCCGTTCGCCAGCCGGGACGGGGCGGTGGCGGCGCCCACGGCGGGCCTGCACTTCACCCGGCGGCTGCTGTGGGCCCTCGACCGGCGTGGCGTCGAGCGGGTGGCGGTGACGCTGCACGTGGGCCCCGGCACCTTCCTACCGGTCACGGCGGCCGAGACCGAGGCGCATCGGATGCAGCCGGAGACCGGCTTGATCGAGGCCGAGGCGGCGCGCCGCCTCAACGCCGCCCGGGCCGCCGGCCGGCGCCTGGTGGCGGTGGGCAGCACCGCCCTCAGGCTGCTCGAAAGCGCCGCCGACGGCCGCGGCCGGGTGCAACCGTTCGCCGGCCAGACCGACCTGTTCATCACCCCCGGCTATCGCTTCCGGGTGGCCGATCTCCTCATCACCAACTTCCATCTGCCGCGCTCGACCCTGTTCATGCTGGTGAGCGCGTTCTCCGGGCTCGCACGCATGCACACCGCCTACCGGCACGCCCGGCGCAATGGCTACCGGTTCTACTCCTACGGCGACTGCTGCCTGTTGCATCGCCGGGCCGGGCGGTGAGGGCATCCGCCTCCTGCCGATCACGCCGTTAGACTTGGCTGAGGATCTTTCCTAGACTTCAACCAGCGCCTGACACGAACCGGGGGTACTCCCATGGCACGGGAGAACACTGAGCGCAGGCTTGCCGCGATCTTGAGCGCGGATGTCGTCGGCTATAGCAGGCTGATGGGCGCCGACGAGGCGGGCACGGTGGCTTCGCTCAAAGCGCACCGCACGGAGTTCATCGATCCCAAGATCGCCGAGCATCATGGCCGTATCGTCAAACTCATGGGCGACGGCGCGCTGGTCGAGTTTGCAAGCGTGGTCGATGCCGTCGAGTGCGCCGTCGACATTCAGCGCGGCATGGCCGAGCGCAACGCCCATGCGCCCGATGACCGCAGGATGCTGTTTCGCATCGGTGTCAACCTCGGCGACGTCATCGTCGAAGGCGACGACATCTATGGTGACGGCGTGAACGTCGCTGCACGCTTGCAAGGCTTGGCCGAGCCCGGCGGTGTTTGCGTTTCGGGAGACGCCTACCGTTACGTGAAGGGCAAGGTCGATGCGGCGTTCGCGGACATGGGCGAGCGCCGCGTCAAGAACATCGCGGAGACCGTGCGGGCGTACAGGGTGCTACTGGACCCGATCGAGACAGCCGCCCTATCCGCGGTCCCCGCCGAGGCCGCCATGAACCGGCCGGGCATCGCCGTGTTGCCGTTCAACAACATCAGCGGCGATGCGGAGCAGGAATACTTCGCCGACGGCATCACCGAGGACATCATCACGTTGCTTGCCGCCTGGCGGTCTTTCCCGGTGATCGCCCGGAATTCTACCTTCGCCTACAAGGACCAGTCCCCCGACGTGCGCCAAGTGGCGAGCGACCTAGACGCGCGCTATGTGCTCGAGGGCAGCGTCCGCAAAGCCGGAAATCGGGTACGTATCACCGCCCAGCTCATCGACGGTTCCACCGGGAAGCATCTCTGGGCCGAGCGCTTCGACCGCGAGCTCGAGGACGTTTTCGCGGTGCAGGACGAGATCACGGCGAAAATCGTCGCCGCCATCGAGCCCGAAATGACCAAGGTGGAAATGCTGGCGGTGACTCAGAAACGCCCGGAAAACCTGAATTCCTGGGAGCTGTACCTTCGCGGCATGGCCAACATGCCGTCCTACGGCAGGCAGCGGGCGGAGACAAAACGCCTGTTCGAACAATCGATCGAAGCCGATCCCAATTTCGCCGACGCCTATGCCGCCTTGGCGCTGTGTTACAGCGCCGATGTCTACGCCCAACGCGCCGACGACGTCGATGCAGCCGTTACAGCTATGGTCAATCTGGCAAAGAAGGCGGCAGCGATCGATCCCAGGAACTTCCGAATTTACCACGTGCTGTGCATGGTCCATATCTGGAAGGGGGAATTGAAACAAGCCGTGGAGGCTGGACGCAAGAGTGTCGAGCTGAACCCGAGTTCGCCCGAAGCCTATCAGTTTCTCGCCGTGGCGTTGAGCCATATCGGCGAGCCCGAAGAGGCGGAAGAGTGCGCGCACATGTGCCTCAAGCTCAGTCCCATCGACCCGAAGCTGCACAATTATTACTTCCAGCTCATGCAGGCGACGCTTGCGCAACGGCGCTTCGAAGAAGCATACGCGCACCTGGAAAAATGCCTCGATGACCGGCCTCACGACGTCTCCTATCTCGGATTCAAGACGATTCTTCTCGGCCACTTGGGACGCAAAAAGGAAGCCAGCGCGTGCCTGGCTGAATACCTATCCAAACGCGGCCTCAAGACCGCAGATGACTACCGAAGAATCTTCATTCCAAATTCCGTCCAGACGGAGTTGAACCTGGAAGGCCTCCGCAAGGCGGGGTGGGACGTTTAGCCTATAATTTATTCGGACGCCGGTTTCTGTCAGACTGCCTTCGAGGGGTTTTCGGTGGTTGTCCGGTGAGATCAGGACGCCAAGGCGGGAGAAATGGCCAAGCAGCTGGAATTCCTTTACGACATTGTCAGCGTGCCGAGTTATCTGGCGTGGACCCAGCTTCCGGCCGTCACCAAGGAGACCAGGGCCCGGTTGGTCCAGACGCCCGTATTCTGCGGCGGCATTTTCCAGGCGACCGGCAATCTCGGTCCTTTGGGGGTTCCTGCGAAGCAAAAATGGTACGCCGGGGACTTGGCGCTTTGGGCAAAACATCTCGGCGTGCCGCTCAACTCGAGTCCCCATTGGCCCATCCACAGCCTGCCGATCATGCGCGGCGTGTTTGTCGCCGAGGAACGTGGCGAACTGGAGGTCTACCTCAAGACCATGTTCGAGGCCAACTTCATCCACGCGAGAAACCTGAATGAAGCGAATGAGGTGCGCAATACCCTCGTCGAAGCAGGGCTTGACGCCGACACGTACTTCGCTGAAATCCAGCGGGACGACATAAAGGCACGGCTGCGAAAGAACACCGATGACGCGGTGGCCCGCGGCGCCTTTGGCGTGCCTACGTTTTTTGTCGGTGATCAGATGTTTTTCGGTCAAGATCGCCTGCATTTTGTCAAGGAAGCGCTGAAAGCATCCTGACGCCGTCCGTCCTCTCGTCGCCTATAAGGGCACCTTGCCTGTGATACCTTACTTGGCGTGTACGGACGCGCACCGAGGGTGTTCCCACAGTGCGGGGCGCGGGCTGGCTACCGGTTCTACTCCTACGGCGACTGCTGCCTGCTGCATCGCCGGCCCGGGCGGTGAGGGCATCCGCCTCCTGCCGATCACACCGTTAGACTCGCCCGAGGATGTTGCCTATATACATCGACCAACGACAGACTCGGTCCGGGGGGCACTTCCGTGGCATTGGAGAATACCCGGCGCAGGCTTGCCGCCATCTTGAGCGCCGACGTGGTCGGCTACAGCCGCCTCATGGGCGAAGACGAGGCGGGGACGCTGGCCGCGCTCAAGACCCACCGCAAGGAGATCGTCGATCCCAAGATCGCCGAGCATCGCGGCCGGGTGGTCAAGTTGATGGGCGACGGGATGCTGGTCGAGTTCGCAAGCGCGGTCGAGGCCACACAATGCGCGGTCGAGATCCAGCGGGCGATGGCGCAACGCAACGCCGCCGTGCCCAAGGACCGACGGGTCGAGTTCCGCATCGGCATCAACCTCGGCGACATCATCGTGGACGGCGACGACATCCACGGCGACGGGGTCAACGTGGCGGCGCGGCTGGAGGCCCTGGCCGAGCCGGGCGGTATCTGCATCCCTCGCGACCTGCGCAACCAGGTGCGCGACAAGCTGTCGGTGACCTTCGAAGACATGGGCGAGGTCGAGGTCAAGAACATCGCGCGTCCGATTCGCGTGTTCCGCGTCGATCACACGCCCTTGCCATCGCGGGATAGCCAACCCGGCGCCGGCGGCACGGCGGCGGCGCTGCCGGACAAGCCGTCGATCGCGGTGCTGCCGTTCCTCAACATGTCCGGCGACCCGGAACAGGAATACTTCTCCGACGGGCTCAGCGAGGACATCATCACCGAGCTGTCCCGATTCCGGCACCTGTTCGTGATCTCCCGCAACTCGGCCTTCGTGTACAAGGGCAAGTCCACCAAGGCGCGGGACGTGGCCAAGGACCTGGGCGTCCAATACGTGGTCGAAGGCAGCGTGCGCAAGGCCGGCAACCGGGTGCGGGTCACCGCGCAGCTGATCGAAGCCGAGGCGGACCGGCATGTCTGGGCCGAGCGCTACGACCGCGATCTCGAGGACATCTTCGCGGTCCAGGACGAGATCACCACGGCCATCGTCGCCACCTTGCCGGGGCGCATCGAGGCCGCCTCCCAGGAACGGGCCGAGCGCAAGCTGCCCGAGAACCTGGCGGCGCACGAGTTCGTGATGGCCGGGAAGACCCTGCACCACCGGTCCAACCCGAAGGACAATGAAGAGGCGCTCCGCCTGCTCGACCGGGCGATCGAGCTCGACCCGAAATACGCCCACGCCCACGCCT
>JBHICX010000153.1:0-6058 GCA_046759805.1 Kiloniellales bacterium
GGAGAGGGTAGGGTGAGGGGGGTGACCGGTGCCGCAGGTTCTTTTGGCATATGCCCCGCCCGAAGCCCCGACCGTGCTATGCTGTTCTCATGTACATGGACGCCGTCGACTTGCGGGACTTCTACGCCTCCGGCCTCGGCCAGGTGGCCCGGCGCATGATCCAGCGCCGGCTGCGGGCGCTGTGGCCCAACGTGCGGGGCGAGACGGTGTTGGGCCTCGGCTATGCCACGCCGTATTTGCGCGCGTTCCGTAATGAGGCGCAGCGGGTGATCGCCGTCATGCCGGCCCAGCAGGGCGTGTTGCACTGGCCGCCCGAGGGCCCGAACCTGGTCAGCCTCGCCGACGAGGTGGAGTTGCCGCTGCCGGATCTGTCGGTCGACCGGGTGCTGCTGGCGCACGGCCTGGAATGCACCGAGCAACTGCGGGCGCTGCTGCGCGAGGTCTGGCGGGTGCTGACCGGACACGGCCGGCTGCTCATCATCGTGCCGAACCGGCGCGGCATCTGGGCGCGCCGCGAAGCCACCCCGTTCGGCGCCGGCCAGCCCTATACCCCGGGACAGCTGTCGCGGCTGTTGCGCGACAACCTGTTCACGCCACTCAACACGGCGCGCGCCTTGTACCTGCCGCCGCTCGATCGGCGGCTGCTCATCCGCTCCGCCCCGGCTTTCGAGAACCTGGGCCAACGCTGGTTTCAGGTGTTCGCCGGGGTGGTCATGGTGGAGGCCGGCAAGCGGCTCTACGCGGCGACCGCGGTTCCGGCCAAGCCACGCCGCCGGGTCCTGGTGGGCTTGCCCAAGATCGCCCCGCCCGGCGCCCGACGCAGCGGGCGTTAGATTCCGGTTCCGGTTTCATACCGAATCCTGGTGATCGATTCGCCGTTAAAAAATGGGGTCAGACTGCATTTTTGGTTCGTAATCGTTTGATTTCCGGACATAATTTCACAAAAATGCAGTCCGACCCCATTTTTTAGACCCGGATCCGGATCAGTCCTTCCTCAACAGAAACACCGCCTGGACCGCCAGCAGGTTGCCGAGCCGGAGCCACGGGATCTTCCTCGGCGTGCCGAAGTCGTCGACCGCCACGGCGCGCTCGATCTTGAGGTCGAGGTCGCGGCACAGGGTGATGAAATCCTTGATCGTGCACAGATGGATGTTGGGGGTGTCGTACCACTGCGCCGGCAGCACCTCGGTGACCGGCATGCGGCCGCGCCAGAACAACTGCCAGCGCGCCCACCAGTGACCGAAGTTGGGGAACGAGACGATGGCCCGCCGGCCGATGCGCACCAGGTGTAGAAGCACCTGCTTCGGCTTGTGCGTCGCCTGCAGGGTCTGCGACAGGATGACGTAGTCGAACACGTCCGACGGAAAGGCCTCGAGGTCGGTGTCGGCGTCGCCCTGGATTACCGACAGGCCCTGCTTCACGCAGGCGTTGACGCCGGCCTGGCTTATCTCGATGCCACGGCCGTCCACCTGCTTGGTGCGCCACAGGTGCTGCAACAGGGTGCCGTCGCCGCAGCCGATGTCGAGCACGCGGCTGCCGCGCGCCACCATCTCGGCGATGAGCCTGAGGTCGACGCGGATCGTGTCGTCGCGCGGCCCGGCCGGCGCCGCCGGCGCCGCCTCGGACATGAGCGCCGTCATCGCCGGGCCAGACCGCGATGCTCGGCGCACCCCTCCAGGAAGCCGGTGAGCACCGAGAACAGCTCGGGCTCGTCCAACAGGAAGGCGTCGTGGCCGCCGTCGGAGTCGAGCTCGACGAAGCTCACGTTCGCCGCCACCGCGTTGAGTGCCTGCACGATGGCGCGCGATTCGCGGGTCGGGAACAACCAGTCGCTGGTGAACGAGATCAGGCAGAAGCGCACCGGGGTGTCCCGGAAGGCGCTGGCCAGCAAGCCGTCGTGCTCCACCGCCAGGTCGAAATAGTCCATGGCCCGGGTGATGTAGAGATAGGAGTTGGCGTCGAACCGGTCGACGAAGCTGATCCCCTGGTGGCGCAAGTAGCTCTCGACCTGGAAGTCGGCGTCGAAGCCATAGGTGACCTTGCTGCGGTCCTGCAGGTTGCGGCCGAACTTGCGGTGCAGCGCCGCCTCCGAAAGATAGGTGATATGCCCCTCCATGCGGGCCACCGCCAGACCCTGATGCGGCCGCTTGCCGTGCCGCAGGTAGTCGCCGCCGCACCAGTCCGGATCGGCCATGATCGCCTGCCGGCCGGCCTCGTGGAAGGCGATGTTCTGGGCCGAGTGGCGCGCCGCACAGGCGATCGGCACGGCGGCGAACACCGAGTCCGGATAGCCCGCCGCCCATTGCAGCACTTGCATGCCGCCCATCGAGCCGCCGATGACGCAGAACAGCTGCTCGATGCCGAGATGATCAATGAGGCGCTTTTGCGCCCGCACCATGTCGCCGATGGTGATCACCGGGAAGCCGAGACCATAGGGCTCGCCGGTCTCGGGGTTCACGTCCAACGGCCCGGTGGTGCCCATACAGCCGCCCAACACGTTGGCACAGATGACGAAGTAGCGCTCGGTATCGAGCGGCCGACCCGGCCCCACCATCAGCTCCCACCAGCCTGGCTTGCCGGTGATCGGGTGCGGCTCCGCCACGAACTGATCGCCGGTCAACGCATGGCAGACCAGGATCGCGTTGGCCCGGTCGGCATCGAGCGTCCCGTAGGTCTGGTAGGCCACGGTGTAGGGGCCGAGTTCGACGCCGCAGTCGAGGCGCAATGGCTGGTCCACGCCGAGCCTGACCCGGTGACCGGGTAGCTCGGAGAGGTCCGGCTCGCGCTCGGCTCGGGACAGGGGGCGTTGCGGCGCGGTCATCTGCGGCCTCTGTCGCCAATCCTGGGGGGCTGCATAGCTAGGGACTGGGCCGCCTACTGTCAACGGTTTCCGCCATTGCGCCGGTGTCGCCGCCGGATCCATGGCGGCCGAACCAAGCATTTGTTTTCTTTGATTTCGGGCGGACCACCGACTACTACTATGCGCCGCCATGAACTTCGAGAACCAGCCCCCCGGGCCCGAGATGTCGAGCCCACCGAAGACGCTGGACGCCTTGCGCCGCGAGATCGATCGCATCGACGACGCCATCCACGACCTCGTGACGCGGCGCTTGGACCTGGTCGCGGGGATGGGCGCGCTGAAGGGCGACGGGCCTGCCATCCGGCCGGCGCGCGAGGCGATGTTGCTGCGCCGACTTGCGGCGCGACACCGGGGCCGCCTGCCGAACTCGGTCCTGGTGCGCGTTTGGCGCGAGTTGTTCGCCGCCGGCACGGCGCTGCAGGGCACCTTCGCCATCGCCGTCTGCGCCCCGGAGACGAAGCCGGGCGAAGCCGCCGCCCTGTGGGACCTGGCACGCGACCAATACGGCTGCCAGACCCCGATCGAGACCTACGCCGATGCCTGTCGGGTGGTGCGTGCGGTCCAGGACGGGGCCGCCAGCGTGGGCGTTTTGCCGTCGCCCCGCGACGGCGAGCCGGACCCGTGGTGGCCTCGACTTACCGACCAGGGCGAGGGCGCGCCGCGCATCGTGGCGCGCCTGCCGTTTGCGGCTCGCGGCAACGCCCGCGGCGGCGACATCGACGCCCTGGCGATCGCCTGCGTCGAGCCGGAGCCGACCGGGGAGGATCGCGCTCTGGTGGTGGTCACGGCCGCCGGTGAGTTGAGCCGCGCCGCGTTGGACGGCGCCCTGGGCCGGGTCGGGCTCACCGTCGGCGCGCTCCTCGGTCGGGTCGAGGCGGATGCCGGTCGGCTCTATCTGTTCGAGGTCGACCAATTCCTGGGCCCCGGCGATGGGCGGCTCGCTGCCATGCGCGAGGCGCTCGCGCCTGTGGTCACCAGCGCCGTCTCGATCGGCGCCTACGCGGCACCGATGGGTGAGCCTTGAGCCGGGCGGCGGTCAAGCCGGCAATGGGCCCATCGCCGCGCCCGGGCATTCTCGACATCAGCCCCTATGTCGGCGGCTCGCATGCCGTCGAGGGCGTCGAGCGAGCCATCGTGTTGTCGGCGAACGAGGGGGCGCTGGGCCCGAGCCCCAAGGCGCTCGCCGCCTTCCGGCGGGCCGCCGCGCGCGTGCCCCGCTATCCCGAGGGCGGCGCCCCGGCGCTCCGCCAGGCGATCGCCCGCCATCACGGAGTCGACCCGGCCCAGATCGTCTGCGGCAACGGCTCCGACGAGCTGATCGGCCTCCTGGTCCAGGCCTATGCCGCGCCGGGCGACGAGGTGTTGTTCAGCCAGCACGGGTTCCTCATGTATCGGTTGGCGGCCATGGCCTATGGCGCCACCCCGGTGGCGGCGCCCGAGACCGACCTCAAGGCGGACGTGGACGCCTTGCTCGACCATGTGTCAGGGCGCACCCGGCTGGTTTTCCTGGCCAATCCGAACAACCCGACGGGCAGCTTCCTGCCCGTGGACGAGGTAGAACGGCTGCGCCGACAGCTTACCGAGCAGGTTCTGTTGGTCATCGACGCGGCGTACGCGGAGTACGTAGTGCGCAACGATTACACGTCGGGGGCGGAGCTGGTCGAAGCCGCCGGCAACGTGGTGATGACCCGCACCTTCTCCAAGATTTACGGGCTCGCCGGGTTGCGCCTTGGCTGGGCGTACTGTCCGCTCGAGGTGGCCGACGCGCTCCACCGGGTGCGCACTCCGTTCAACGTCAGTGTCGCCGCCGAGGCCGCCGGCCGGGCGGCGCTCGACGACACCCGCCATACCGACGCGGGCCGCAGCCACAACGAGGTCTGGCGGCCCTGGCTTGCCGACCGGCTGGCGGCGCTCGGCCTCACCGTCTATCCGAGCATCGCCAACTTCGTGCTGGTGCGCTTTCCACCCGAGCCGGGGCGCGACGCCGAGGCCGCCAACGGCGCCCTCGAGCGGCGCGGCATCATCGCCCGGCGCATGGGTGCGTACGGGTTGGCCGATTGCCTGCGTATCAGCATCGGCCTGGAACCGGAGGTGCGGGCGGTGGTGGACGCGCTGACCGAGTTCGTTGGGTAGGCCGGTGAGCCGGGAAGCGATGTTCGAACGGCTGGCGTTGATCGGCATCGGGCTCATCGGATCGTCGCTGGCGCGCGCGGTGCGAAGGCACGGCCTGGCCCGACACATCGCCGGCTGCGCGCGCACGGCGGCCACGCGCAAGACGGCGACGGCGCTCGGCCTCGTCGACTCGGTCCACGCCGACCCGGCGAAGGCGGTACGGGGTGCCGATCTGGTCGTGATCTGCACGCCCATCGGCACCTATGGCGAGATTGCCGCCCGGATCGGGCCGCATCTCGAGCCGGGCGCTATTCTTTCCGACGTCGGCTCGGTGAAACAGGCGGTGATCCGCGATTTGGGCCCCCATGTGCCCGACGGCGCCCATCTGGTGCCGGCCCATCCGGTCGCCGGCACCGAGCACTCCGGGCCGGAGGCCGGGTTCGCCGAGCTGTTCGAGGGCCGCTGGTGCATCCTGACGCCGCCGCCGGGGACCGACCAGGCGGCGGTGGACAAGGTGGCGGCGCTGTGGCGGCGCCTCGGCATGACTATCGAGATCATGGACCCACAACACCACGACCGGGTGCTGGCCATCACCTCGCATCTGCCGCATCTGATCGCTTACACCATCGTCGGAACCATCTTCGACCTCGAGGGCCAGCTCCGCGACCAGGCCACCCCTCTGGACGACTCCATCGACCGCACCGAGGTGATCAAGTACTCCGCCGGCGGGTTCCGCGACTTCACCCGCATTGCCGCCTCCGACCCGGTGATGTGGCGCGACGTGTTCCTCAACAACCGCCAGGCGGTGTTGGAGATGCTCGGCCGCTTCACCGAGGACCTATCGGCCCTGCAACGGGCCATCCGCTGGGGCGAAGGCGACCGTCTGGAAGACCTGTTCGTCCGTACGCGTACGATCCGACGGGAAATCATCGAGGCGGGCCAAGCCGGCACCTTCAAGGCCACCGAGCCCGAAGGCGACGAGTCCTAGAGCATTATCCACTCACGTGGAATCGGCGCCGGCTAGAGCATTTTCCGTTCAGGCTGAACCGGCCCACGCCCCCACCCGGCCACCCATAGCATACGATT
>JBHICX010000154.1:0-6048 GCA_046759805.1 Kiloniellales bacterium
TAGGGCTCCGCCGCCAGCACCCCGGGCAGGCGCTCGATCTCCTCGAGCACCCGGCGCGGAAGGCTGTCGACGAAGGTCACGGTCACGTCCTGGCGCTGGGCATGGTGGAAATAGGTGTCGATCATGTGGTTCACCGCATCGTAGGTGAACAGGGAACCGACCAGGATCGCCACCGCCATGGCGATGCCGAGGGTGGTGAGCCCGGCACGCAGCGGCCAGCGCCCGAGCTGGCGCAGGATCATGCGCGTCGGCGCGCCCGAGAAACGGCTCAAGGCCAGGCGCTCGAGCGGGCTCTTGCGGTAGACCGTCGGCACCGCCGGCGCCATCGCCGTAGCCGGCGCCAGCGATGCGGCGCGGCGCACGGCGGTGAGCGTTCCGGCGCCGGCGGCGGCAACGGTGATCAGGGCGGCGCTGGCGAACAGGCCCAGGCTCGGCCTGTAGTACAGGAAGGGGAAGCGGAAGAACTGGGTGTAGAGATCGGTGACCGCATGGCCGAGCCAGGCGCCACCCAACATGCCGATCACCACGCCGAAGCCGACCACCACCAGCACGAACTTCAGGTAATGCCAGCCCAGCACCGCGTTGCCGTAGCCGAAGGCCTTCAAGAGGCCGATCTGTTCCCGCTCGGTGTCGATGAGCCGCGACAGCACGACGTACAGCAGGAAGATGGCCACCGCCAGGAAGATCGGCGGCACCACCTTGCCGATCGCCGACAGCTGATCCATCTCGCCCGAGAGATAGGCGTCCGAGAGCTGGTCGCTGCGGTCGTAGGCGCCAATGCCGCCATAGGGTTCCAGCAATCCATCGAGCCGCGCCAGCACCTCCGGCGTCGAAGCCGCCCGCATCAGCGAAAGGCTGACATCGTTAAACGCGCCGTCGAGGTCGAACGCGGCGGCCAGCGCCTCGCGGGCCATCCACAACACGCCGAAGCGCCGGTCGTCGGGCACGATGACGCCGGGGCCAATCGAATAGACGTACTCCGGCGACAGGGCGACGCCGACGATCGACAGCCTGCGTTTGCGGCCGTTGATGGTGGCCTCGAGGGTATCGCCCGGGCCAAGGCCGTGCGCCTCGGCAAAGGCCTCGCCGACCAGCACCTCGTCCGGTCGAGTGGGGGCCAGGTAGCGGCCGCGGCGCACGGTGACGTCGTTGAGGCCGGGCCGCCAGTGCGCCGGCAGCGAGACCAGTCGGCCGGTGGCCGGCTCCGCCATGCCGGCGACGTCGAGGGTGACGTCCTTCACGATCCGTGTTTCCACCCGTTTGACCCCGGGAATGCGGCCAATGCGAGCGGCCAGGCCCTCCGGCGCCCGCTCCAGGGAGGCGAACACGTCGGCGAAGCGATACTGTTCGTAGTAGGCGGCCCGGGTCTCCTCGAGCGAGCGCAAGGTCCCCAGCGACATCACGAAGGTGGCGACGCCGCAGCCGACCACCAGCGCGATCGCCAGCGCCTGGGCCCTGCTGCGCCACAGGTCGCGGACGAGCTTGCGGTCCAGCGCGCGCATCGGTCCAGCTACCAGGTAATCTCATGCGCCGGGTGGCGCACGGGGTTCTTGGTCACCTTGGCGATACGACCATCGAGGAAAGCGACGACGCGGTCGCCCATGCCGGTGATCGCCGAGTTGTGGGTGATCATCACCGTGGTGGTGCCGAACTCGGCATTAGCCCGCTCGATGGCTTCCAGCACCACCACTCCGGTCTTGCTGTCGAGGGCCCCGGTCGGCTCGTCGCACAACAGCAGTTGCGGCCGCTTGGCGATCGCCCGCGCGATCGCCACGCGTTGCTGCTCGCCGCCCGAGAGTTGGGCCGGGAAGTGGTCCAGGCGTTGGCCAAGGCCGACCAGCGTCAGCGCCTCCTCCGGGGCCATCGGCTCCCCGGCGATCTCGGCCACCAGGGCCACATTCTCGCGCGCGGTCAGGCTTGGAATCAGGTTGTAGAACTGGAACACGAAGCCGACATGATCCCGCCGATAGGCGGTGCGCGCCGCCTGGCCGAGGGTCGTCAGCTCGGCCTGGCGGAAGAACACCGCGCCGCTGGTGGGGACGTCGATACCACCCAGGATGTTGAGCAGGGTCGACTTGCCGCTGCCGGAAGGCCCGAGCAGCACCACCAGCTCGCCCTCGTAGAGCTCCAGGTCGACGCCGCGCAGCGCGTGCACCGCCACCTCGCCGCTGCCGTACACCTTGGTCACGCCGCGGGTGGCGAGCGCCGGCCGCGGCCCTGGTTGCGCCGGCTCCTCGGACATCTGGCTCCCCCGCTCTACTCGTCAAACAAGGCTTTCGGCCCGGCCGCCCGGGGCCTCGACATGCGCCCCGGCACCATGTATCGCGCTGCCCGATCGGCGACGTTGACCCAGGTCAATTTGTACCGGCGCCCCGCGACCGCCGCCTGCGGTTCGCATCCACAATCCCCGGAAATGAATTAGGGCATGTACTCCCAAATTGACAGTCTGCTTCAGGATACGTAACAGACCTTTGGATGCCCCGCCACGTACTGCCGCCCTTGACCCAATTCGGTCATGCATAGCTTTACAAGGGCGGATCGCTCCCAGAGGCTCTGCAGTCGAATTGTCGAACAAGGATCATGATGCGCCTCACGAAGTACGCGCATATCGGCCGCTTGGCTGCTGCTAAACGCCGGTCAAAGTTCTCTTCGACAGGAGTCCGCTGGAACCTGTATCTTTTGGAATGAATGGGCGCGCTCGCTGCAGTTCGAGCACTCAGCATCGCACGTTCTAGGACTCTCAATCCCTTAATCTGTCGGAAAGAGGTCCGTCACTATGGCAGTATCACTGGACGCGCTTGAGGAGGCCTTCCAACAGGCTCTTCGCTACAGGTCGGATCTTGCGAATCTTGGCTGCGCGCCGAAGCGTACGTATCACGAGATGCGCGACGCCTTCGCCGAAGCGCTACCTGAAGGTGGTTCGAACGGTAGGGCGGTCATCCGCCAACTCGCCAAAACTGGTGAGCCCGGTCTTATGCAGATGGGACATCCGCGCTTCTTCGGTTGGGTGCTTGGGGCTTCGCATCCAACTGGCATAGCCGCCGACTGGCTGGCCAGTGCGTGGGGGCAGAATTCTGGGTATCACACGCCAACCCCAACGACTGCCGCTGTCGAGGAGATTGCCGCCAATTGGCTCCTTGAACTTCTCGATCTGCCGCGCGAGGCGTCCATTGGTTTCGTAACCGGTGCGACGGTTGGCAATTTCGTGGCGCTCGCTGCTGCACGTGGCAAGACCTTGCGCGCGCATGGTTGGGATCCGGACTCAGATGGCCTGTTCGGCGCCCCCGAAATCCACGTCTTCATTGGCAATGACGCGCACACCTCCGTTTACTCTGCGCTGCAGTATCTTGGGTTTGGCCACAACCGCGTCATCCGTATCGATACGGACAGCGAAGGGCGCATGAGGCCAGACAGACTACACGGAGAAGTTGAAGCTCGAGAGGGACCGAAGATCATCATTTCACAGGCTGGGCAAATCAACACCGGCGCCTTCGACCCATTTCCGGAACAGGCAGAGATCGCCCGTAGTGCCGGCGCTTGGCTGCATGTAGATGCGGCCTTCGGCCTCTGGGCCAGAGCACACGACGATCTCAAAGCACAGACCGCGGGGATCGAGGACGCCGATTCTTGGGTGACCGACGGCCACAAATGGCTCCAGACCCCGTTCGACACAGGTTATGTCATAGTTCGCGACGTCGAGGCGCATCAACGCGCAATGACAACATGGGCCAGCTACTTGCCCCAGCATGGTCCAGACGAACGCGTACCGTCCTCCCTTGTGCCGGAACTTTCTCGACGCGCGCGCGGACTGGCCACCTGGGCGGTGCTGAAGAGCCTCGGTCGCAGCGGTGTCTCGGAGATGGTCGGGCGGCATTGTGCAGTGGCACGGCGCATTGCGGCGCGGCTGGCAGTACACGAGGGAGTCGAGGTTCTAAACGAAGTGGTCCTTAATCAGGTGATCGTCGAATTCGGGCTACCGGGCGACGGCGCCGAGGCGCGGAGGGTTGCTACCCAAAAAGTCATCGAACGTGCGGTCGCAAGCGGCCAGCTCTTCGTCGGAGGCGCAAAATGGCGCGACCGTTGGGTGATGCGCATTTCGGTGATTTCGCAGGAGACAACCGTCGAGGACGGCGATATTGCGGTTGATGTGATCCTGAGCGCGTGGGCTGAAGCGCAGGGACAACAACTCCATTGATCGCAGGCGGTCTCGGGAGCGTCATCTTGGTCGGGTTCGAAGACGCGGCCATAGGTTCGCCAAGCATCTGTTCGGCTGCGACTGGCGGCGGGCGTACACTCTGCGCCGCGAAGTGATCGATCCGCGCAGAGTCGATCAAAGCCGGTCTCGCTTGCAAGCCACTCAGGTGGCATTCCAAGAAACTTGAAGCCCAGTTGGTCACCGTATCGGACGGCAGCTCTTGGCTATCCACGACGTAGATGACGGTCCGCCAGAACGTCCGATCTCGGACGGAACCCGGACATTCGCACGTTAATGCCAACCGGGTGCAGGTTTATGAGTACATGACCTAGTATAGTCTCCCGGTGCGCCGGGTCGAATACAGGGAGGCAGCGATGCAGAAGTACCAATTGTATATCGGCGGGGAATGGGTCGATCCCGCCTCCGGTGAATGGTTCGAATCCTACAACCCTTACACCGGCAAACCCTGGGCCCTGATCCCGCGCGGCGGCGAGGCCGACGCCGAGCGCGCCGTCGAGGCCGCTCATAAGGCTTTCACCGGTGGCGCGTGGCCGGGCTTGAGCGCCAGCGCCCGCGGCGCCGTGATGCGGCGGCTGGGCGATCTGATCGCCGAAAAGGCGGAGGCGCTGGCCGTCGTCGAGGTGCAGGACAACGGCAAGCTGATGGCCGAGATGCTGGCGCAGCTCCGTTACATGCCGCAATGGTACTACTACTACGGCGGGCTCGCCGACAAGATCGAAGGGGCCGTCATCCCGATCGACAAGCCGGGGGTGTTCAACTACACGCGGCCCGAGCCCGTGGGCGTGGTGGTCGCGATCACGCCGTGGAACTCGCCGCTGCTGCTGACATCGTGGAAAGTGGCGCCGGCGCTGGCCGCCGGCTGCACGGTGGTGCTGAAGCCCTCGGAGTACACCTCCGCGTCGACGCTGGAATTCGTGAAACTGGCGGCCGAGGCCGGCCTACCCGAGGGCGTGGTCAACGTGGTGACCGGCTTCGGGCCGGAGGTGGGCGAGGCGCTGGTCGCGCATCCGAAGGTGGCCAAGGTAGCGTTCACCGGCGGCGAGATGGGCGGCCAGAAGGTGTACGAGACGGCGGCCCGGGGACTGAAGCGGGTGACCCTGGAACTGGGCGGCAAGTCGCCGAACGTCGTGTTCGACGATGCCAACATCGACAACGCGGTCAAGGGCGCCGTCTCCGGCATCTTCGCGGCCACCGGGCAAACCTGCATCGCCGGCTCGCGGCTGTTGCTGCAGGAGTCGATCCACAACCGGTTCATGGATCGCCTGGTGGCGTTCGCCGGCACCGCCAAGATGGGGGATCCGGCGAATGAGGACACCCAGGTGGGGCCGGTCACCACCCGGCCGCAATACCAGAAGATCCTCGACTATATCGACGTCGCCAAGGAGGAGGGCGCCACCTGCGTGCTTGGCGGCGGGCCGGCGAAGCGCCCGGAATGTGGCGACGGCTGGTTCGTCGAGCCGACCATTTTTACCAATGTCTCCAACGACATGCGCATCGCCCAGGAGGAGGTGTTCGGCCCGGTGCTGTCGGTCATCCGCTTCAAGGACGACGACGAGGCGGTGCGGATCGCCAACGACATCCTCTATGGCCTGGCCGCCGGAGTGTGGACCGAGAACGTCGGCCGGGCGATCACCGTGGCCAACCGGCTGCAGGCGGGCACGGTCTGGGTCAACACCTACCGCGCGGTAAGCTACATGTCGCCCTTCGGCGGCTACAAGCGCAGCGGGCTAGGGCGCGAGAACGGGATCGAGGCGATCCGCGACTACCTGCAGACCAAGAGCGTATGGATCAACACCGCGGCCGAGGTCCCGAATCCGTTCGTGTTGCGCTAG
>JBHICX010000155.1:0-6024 GCA_046759805.1 Kiloniellales bacterium
CGCCTTGTGCCGCTGTAGACCTTGCCAGCGAGGACGAGCGCCTGGGCCCGGGCGCGGGAATTCGTAAGACCGCGCTCGACCAGCAGGGCGTCGACGCGAACCCGTTTCGATCCTTTCGATGAACGCACGTGCTATACTGCCCACCTATGAGCACGCCATTGTTCGTTATCCTGCCCGAGTTGCGTACTCGGCTCCAGGCCCTGTACGGGCCGCGACTTGAACGGCTCATTCTATTCGGCTCGCGGGCGCGCGGTGAGGCCGAGCCGGATTCCGATATCGACGTTCTCGTCGTTCTGAAAGATGGAATCGATCGCCGTGCCGAGCGAGAGCGGACGATCGACATCGTAGCCGATCTCTCCCTTCAATATGACACCGTTATCATGCCGGTATTCGCCGATGCAAAGACGTATGACGAGAGCGACTTTTCGCTGTACCGAAACATTCGGCGGGAAGGAATCGGATTTTGACGTCGGAGCAGCAAATGCTTCTCACGAAGGCCGAGCATGGACTCGGCGCCGCGACGCTGCTTGCAGAGCACGGTTACAACAACTCCGCCGTTTCCGAAGCGTACTACGTCATGTTTTACGCCGCGAAAGCCTTGCTATTGGGGAAGGGGCTTACGCATTCGAAGCACAGTGCCGTCGTTTCAGCCTTCGGCCAGGAATTTACCAAGTCCGGACTTATGCCAACCGACATGCACCGCTGGCTCATCGCCGCGCAGGAGCTTCGCATTGAAGCGGATTATGAGGCGAGCGTTACGGTGGCGGAGGACGAAGCCCGGCTGCACATCGACCGCGCTGGCCAATTCCTGGGCAAGGTCAGAGCGCTGATCGAAAAAATGTCGGAACAGTCGTCATGAAGGATAAAATCGACACAATCCGCGCCGCGCTTGTTCTCCGGGACTTTTCCGCCTTCGAGCTGCCGGAAATCATCAAGGACGCCATCGATTACCTTGTTCCGGCCCTTACACCGTACGAAGCGGCCCTCTACTGGTAGGCTTTTCGGCATTCCATCATTGATACAGGAGAGCAGTACGTCCAGCTTAGCACGAGGCGGCTTCGGCACGGCATGGTGAAATCCGCATCGGGACAGTCTACGGCCGTGTCATATCGCGCGGTGCAAAAGGCTTTAGCGCGCCTGCAAGAAATCGGTGCGATCCGGAAAGAGGTTGAACCGGACCGTTCAGGCACGCTCTATAAGGTATTAATTCCGGAAGAAATCGAAGCGTATCGCGAGGCGATGAAAACTCAGCAAGCCGAGGAACGGAAGTCGGTCGATATCAGCAAGCAAGTCGATTTTTACAACGTTCGAGAAAACCCCCACAAAATTTTCGAGCGAGACTGCTATAAATGCGTCTACTGCGGCAAACAGTTAACGCGATACACTGCAACACTGAACCACGTTACACCTGTCAGCGCGGGCGGCGACAACGGTTACGACAACCTCGTGCCGGCCTGCTTCGCGTGCAATTCCATGAAGACAGGCAGGCCCCTCGGCGACTTCCTGGCCGAGCGCGAGAACTCGCCGGAATAGTCGACGACCAAATAACCGCACGGCGAACCGGGGCCAGGCGTCCGCGAACATCGAGCGCCGCCTCGATGGCGACCGTCTGGCCAGGCCGGTCGAGCCGCCTTGTGCCGCTGCGCACCAGGCCGGCCATGATGAGGGCGCGGGCACGGGCACGGCTGTCGGCGAGGCCGCGCTCGACCAGAAGCACATCGGCGCGGACTTTGGCGGCCCGCGCCGACGCCACGGTCGCGACCCCAATCGGCGGCTCAGGCGTGCCGCTGCTGGTCGGCGGCGGCGTGGCCGAGCGCCGCCAGCACCGTCTTCACGATGCTGCCGGTATCGACGTTCATGATCTTGTTCTGGTTGCTCGCCGCGTCTTGGTCGACGAAGACGTCCTTGAAGAACACCGATCGGAACCGGCAGGCGTCCTCGAGCAGCCCCGCCTGGGCGAGGTGGCTCATGACATGGGCGGCGAAGCCGCCGATGGCTCCTTCCTCGACCGTGACCAACACCGCATGCTGGCGCGCCAGGCGGCCCACCAGGTCGTGGTCCAGCGGCTTGCAGAACCGGGCGTCCGCCACCGTGGTGGACAGGCCGAAGCCCTGCAGCTCCTCGGCCGCCGCCAGGCAGTCGGCGAGCCTGGTGCCGTAGGACAACAGCGCCACTTTGGTGCCCTCGCGCACGATGCGGCCCTTGCCGATCTCCAGCACCTCGCCCTCGGCCGGCAGGTCCACGCCGGCGCCCTCGCCGCGCGGATATCGGAAGCCGCACGGGCCTTCGTCGTAGGCGGCCGCGGTGGCCACCATGTGCACCAGCTCGGCCTCGTCGGACGGCGCCATCAACATGAAACCCGGCAGGCAGCCGAGATAGGCGATGTCGAACGAGCCGGCATGGGTCTGCCCGTCGGCGCCGACCTGACCGGCGCGATCCATGGCGAAGCGCACCGGCAAGTCCTGGATTGCCACGTCGTGTACGATCTGGTCATAAGCGCGTTGCAGGAAGGTCGAGTAAATGGTCGCGAACGGCTTCAGCCCCTGGCAGGCGAGGCCCGCTGCGAAGGTCACCGCATGCTGCTCGGCGATGCCGACGTCGAAGCAGCGGTCCGGGAACCGCTTGCCGAACAGGTTGAGCCCGGTTCCCGACGGCATCGCCGCGGTGATGGCGACGATCCTGTCGTCCTTCTCGGCCTCCTTGATCAGGGCTTCCGCATACACCTTGGTGTAGGCCGGGGCCTTCGGCGTGGCCTTGTACTGCTCGCCGGTAACGACGTTGAACTTGGCCGTGGCGTGGCCCCTGTCCGCGGCCTTCTCGGCGAACTCGTAGCCCTTGCCCTTGGTGGTGACCACGTGCAGCAGGATCGGGCCGTCCTTATGGTTGTCGCGGATGTTCCTCAACACCGGAAGCAGGTGGTCGAGGTTGTGGCCGTCGACCGGGCCGACATAGAAGAAGCCCAGCTCCTCGAACAGGGTGCCGCCGGTCAACAGGCCGCGGGCGTGCTCCTCGGCCCGGATCGCCGCCTGCTCGAAGTGACGCGGAAACACCTTGGCCATCTGGTGGCCGATGTCGCGCAGCTTGTGGTACGGCTTCGAGGTGATGAGCCGGGCCAGGTAGTTGCTCAACGCGCCCACCGCCGGGGCGATCGACATCTCGTTGTCGTTCAGGATGACGATCAGCCGTGACGCCCTGGCGCCGGCATTGTTCATGGCCTCGTAGGCCATGCCGCCGCTCATGGCGCTGTCGCCGATGACCGCGATGACGTGGTTGTCCTCGCCCTTGAGGTCTCGGCCCACGGCATAGCCGAGGCCGGCCGAGATAGAGGTCGAGGCATGCGCCGCGCCGAACGGATCGTAGGGGCTCTCGGACCGCTTGGTGAAGCCCGACAGGCCGCCGCCTTGGCGCAGGGTGCGGATACGATCCCGCCTTCCGGTCAGGATCTTGTGCGGATAGGCCTGATGCCCGACGTCCCAGATCAGGATGTCGTTCGGCGTGTCGAAGACGTAATGCAGGGCCACCGTCAGCTCCACCACGCCGAGGCCGGCGCCGAGATGCCCGCCGGTGACCGACACCACGTCGATGGTCTCCGCCCGCAACTCGTCGGCCAGCCGGCGCAGCTGGCCTTCCTTGAGCCGCCGCAGATCGCCCGGAAGATTGATGGTATCCAGCAACGGCGTCTTGCTGGCGCTTTTCTTGGCCACGATTTGGACCCCCCCGCCCTGGTCGCTAAAACGCCCCGATCAGGCGCGCCGTTCTATCACGAAATCGGCAATGTCGCGCAACAGTTTGGCCTCCCCGCCGAAGTGATCGAGCCGGCTGGCGGCCCGTTCCGCCAACTCGCGGGCGCGGGCGCGGGCGCCGTCGAGGCCGAGGATTGACACGAAGGTAGCCTTGCCCGCGGCCTGGTCGCGGCGCAGCGATTTGCCAACATCGGCTTCGCTGCCTTCAGCGTCGAGCAGGTCGTCGGCAATTTGAAAGGCCAGGCCCAGATCGTCCGCATAGGCGCTCAAGGCCGCGCGCGCCTGCTCGTCGGCCTGGCCGAGGATCGCCCCGGCGACGCAGGAGAACCGGATGAGCCGCCCGGTCTTGAGCCGTTGCAGGCGGATGATCGCATCCAAATCCAGCGTCATGTCCTCGGCCAACAGGTCCACCATCTGGCCCGCGCACATGCCCTCGCCGCCGGCCGCCCGGGCCAGTGCGCCGACCAGATCGCAGCGCACCTTCGGGTCGTCATGGGTGCGGGCGTCGGACAGCACCTCGAAGGCCAGCGTCAACAACGTGTCGCCGGCCAGCACCGCGGTCGCCTCGTCGAATTGCTTGTGGTTGGTGGGCCGGCCCCGTCGCAGGTCGGCGTCGTCCATCGCCGGCAGGTCGTCGTGTATGAGCGAGTAACAATGCACCAGCTCGACCGCGGCCGCGGCCCTCAGCGCCGGCGTGCGGGGGACGGCGAATAGCCCGGCGCTGCACAGCACCAGGAACGGCCGCAGCCGCTTGCCTTGGCCCAGCGCCGAATACCGCATGGCATCGTAAAGCCGCCGCTCGAGCCCGTCCGAGCGGGGGATGACCTGGTCGATCACCCGGTTGACCGCCTGCTGCGACTCGGCAAGCGCGACCTTGAGGTCATCCACCGGCGCCCCGCGGGCGATCATTCGACGTTCGCCGGCTCCGCGGTCACCGCGCCGTCGGCGGCCAGGCTGATCTTTTCGATCTTCGCCTGGGCCTCCCTGAGCCTGGCCTCGCAATGCTGTTTCAGCGCCGCGCCGCGCTCATAGGCGGCGATCGCCTCGTCGAGGCTTGCCTTGCCTTCCTCGAGCTGGCGCACGATCTGCTCGAGCTCGGCCAGCGCCGCCTCGAAGCTCATCGCCGCCACCTCGGGTGGCACGGTGTCATCGGCCATCGGACCCAACCCCTCATGCCTTTCGGCGCGAGTGTACGCACCGGCCAGGGCGCGGGCAAGGCCGCCGGCGCCTTGGTGCGTTATCCGTTTAGGCGGCTCCAGCCCGCTCCCCCTCCCGGCCACCCCAAGCGTACGATGCCGTGGGTGGCCGGGAGGGGGAGCGGGCTGGGCCGATTCCACGCAAGTGGATACAGCTCTAGGCGGCCATCAGCGCCTGCACATGCGCGGCGGCGCTGCTGGCCAGCGCCGGCAGGTCGTAACCGCCCTCGAGGGTGGACACCAGCCGGCCGCTGCAGTGCCGGCCGGCGAGCCGCGCCAGCTCCGCCGTCGCCCAGCCGAAGTCCGAGACCTCCAGCCTGAGCGCGGCCAGCGGGTCGGCCGCGTGGGCGTCGAATCCAGCCGAGATCATCACCAGGTCGGGACCGAAGGCCTCGATCGCCGGCAGCACCGTCCGGGTCATGGCCTGGCGGAACTCGAGCGAACCCGCCATCGCCGGCAGCGGCACGTTCACGATGTTGCCCACTCCGCGCTCCTGGGCGGCACCGGTGCCGGGATAGAACGGCCACTGGTGGGTGGATGCGTACATGAGGTCCGCGTCGTCCTCGAACGAATGCTGGGTGCCGTTGCCGTGATGCACGTCGAAGTCCATCACCGCCACCCGCTTCAACCGGTGCGCCTCGCGCGCCTGCTCGGCCCCAACCGCCACGTTGTTGAACAGGCAGAAACCCATGGCCCGGGCGCGTTCCGCATGATGACCGGGCGGCCGCACGGCGCAGAACGCGTTGCTTGCCTCGCCGCTCACGACCGCATCGACGGCGGCGCACACGGCGCCCGCGGCCCTCAGCGCCGCCTCGCCCGAACTCGCGGAGACGACCGTGTCCGGATCGAGATGCACCCGGCCCTCCGCCGGCACCGCGTCGAGCACCGCCTGGATGTAATCGGCGGCGTGGACGCGGGCGATCTGCGCGATCTCGGCGCGTGGCGCCTGGCGGCGCTTAAGGGCCGTGAATGCCTCGGCCTCAAGCGCCTCCAGCACCGCTTGCAGCCGCCCCGGGTGTTCCGGATGCCGGCTGCCGGTATCGTGATCGAGGCAGGCCGGATGGGTGAACAGCACCGTCGTCATG
>JBHICX010000156.1:0-5994 GCA_046759805.1 Kiloniellales bacterium
CGGTTCAGCCTGAACGGATAATGCGCTATCCGCACTAGCCCGGGCGGCGGCCGCCGGCATAACGTCGGACATGTCCGGCGGTCAGCAGAGCCGCGGCCAGGTCGGTGCCGGCGGCCGTGGTGACCCGGGCCAGCACCCGGCCGGCATACTTGCCCCAGCGCACCTCATGCAGCACCACCTCGGCGCCCACCGGGCCATCCGGCGAACCGTCGGCGATGCGGTCGCCGAGATAGGCGCGGGCCGCCTCGGCGGCGACGCGTTCGGCCGGGCAGGCGCCATTGAGCTCGGGCGCGTCGACCCCAGCAAGCCGGACCCCCGTCGTGACCACATGGTCGAGCCAGATTCGCGCCTCGACCAATAGGGTGTCGCCGTCGATCACCTCGACAACCCGGGCCGGGATCGGGCCGGACAGGCTTTGCCTTACCGCGGACACCGGTAGGTCCCACAAGACCACGGCCAGCGCCGCCGAGAGCCCGGTCCACAACCACCTTACCCACACTTTTTGCGCCTTTCCTTTCCTGCCCATCCCAACCAACCGAGGGTCCACACCGGGCCGCAATATCACCCGTTTAACTAGTGATCTACTATCATAGACTATTTTTAAGGGCTTATTCCAGGTGTTTCCGAGTCGGTTATCCGACTATGTTGCCGATTCGTTCCACATCCAGACCACGATGATGCATCGCGGCTTTACCGCGGCACCAGTATACTCCGAGTTTAAGAACAAAAGTAGAACAACTTCGCCCGGCCAATTCCCGGGACCGCGGGCGCTCAGAAGTCCGTGACTCGGCCCTTGAACTGCCAGTCACCGTAGCGGGTGGGCTCGGGGCCGGGCGGTCCGCCGATTTCCTTGGGCGGGCGTTTCCCCGCAGGTGTCATCGATATTTTCCCGGACGCCTTGCGGCGCGGCCCCGGCGCCGGGCCGGGCATCGCAGTGGCCTTTGGCTTTATCCTCGAGCCTTTCTCGCGCTTGCCCATGTCCCGAATTATGCCCTATTGCCGCCCCTTGCCAAGCCGCCGCTCGTGCGCCACCTATAAGGCCACCCGACAGCCGGTGAGCCACGGCCGCCTCGCGGCGACGGAGTCTGCCCACGCCCCATGAACACCTTGCGCACCTCGATGCTGCTCGCCGGCCTGACCGCGCTGTTCCTGGCCGTCGGCTATATGGTGGGCGGCGAGGTGGGCATGGTGCTGGCCTTCGGCTTCGCGCTAGCCACCAACCTGTTCGCCTACTGGAACGCGGACAAGCTGGTGTTGCGCCTCTATCGGGCGCGCCAGGTCGACCGGCGCACGGCCCCTGCCTTGCACGGCCTGGTCAACAGCCTGGCGGTCAAGGCCGGGGTGCCGATGCCGCGGGTCTACCTGATCGAGACCGATCAGCCGAACGCGTTTGCCACCGGGCGCAATCCCCAGAACGCCGCGGTCGCCGTCACCAGCGGGCTGTTGCGCCGGCTCAGCCATCAGGAGGTTGCCGGCGTCATCGCGCACGAGTTGGCGCATATCAGGAATCGCGACACCCTGACCATGACCGTCACGGCGACCATCGCCGGGGCGATTTCCATGCTCGCCCACTGGGCCGGCTTCGTCTTCCTGTTCGGCGGCCACGGCAGCCGCAACAACCCGCTGGGGCTGGTGGGCCTGCTGCTGGTGACCCTGCTGGCGCCGCTCGCCGCCATGCTGGTACAGTTCGCCATCAGCCGCACCCGCGAATACGCAGCCGACCGCGCCGGCGCGGAGATCTGTGGCCACCCACTGTGGCTCGCCTCGGCGCTGGAGAAGCTCGAGCATGAATCGCGCCGGATCGACAACCCGGCAGCCGAGGACTACCCGGCGACCGCGCATCTGTTCATCGTCAACCCGCTGCACGCCCGCGCCGTCGACGGCCTGTTCTCGACCCATCCGAGCACGGGGAACCGGGTGCGCCGGCTGCGCCAGATGGCGGGCGTGAGCGGCCCCTGGGGGTGAGGCCGCGTCTAGAGCATTTTCGGTTTGACCGGAACCAGCCCACGCCCCCACCCGGCCACCCACGGCATCGTACGCTTGGGGTGGCCGGGTGGGGGCGTGGGCTGGCGCGATTCCACTCAAATGGAAAATGCTCTACGTCGCGGGCGCTGAGGCCGGATGTCGGCCCGGGCGCTGGCCCTCGACCTCCTGGAAGCGGTGCTGCGGCGCGGCCGGCCGCTGGACGAGGTGATCGAAGCCCATCCCGGTTTCCCGAGGCTGGCGCCCCGCGACCGGGCCTTTGCCCGGCTGCTGGCGGCGACGGTGTTGCGCCGCCTGGGCCAGATCGACGCGCTGATCGACGGCTGCCTGGAGCGCCCGCTCAAGGGCAAGGCGGCACCGGCGCGCGACCTGTTGCGGCTCGGCCTGGCGCAGTTGTTGTTCCTAGACACCCCGGCCCACGCCGCGGTGCATGACACGGTTGGATTGGCCGCGGCACGCCGCGTCCCCGGCCAGCGCGGGCTCATCAACGCGGTGCTGCGCCGGCTCGCCGATGCGGGCCCGGCGCTCCTCGCCGCCCAGGACGCGGCCCGGCTCAACACGCCGGGCTGGCTTTGGCGGTCCTGGACCGCCGCCTATGGCGAGGCCACGGCACGGGCGATCGCCGCGGCCCACCTCTCCGAACCGCCGCTCGACATCACCGTGAAGGACGACCCGCAGCGCTGGGCCGCCAGGCTCTCGGCGCGCCTGTTGCCGACCGGGACGCTGCGGCGCCCCGCGGGTGGCGCGGTGACTGAGCTTCCGGGGTTCGCCGAGGGCGACTGGTGGGTGCAGGACGCGGCGGCGGCGCTGCCGGTGCGGCTGATGGGCGACGTCAGCGGCAAGACGGTGATCGATCTGTGCGCGGCGCCGGGCGGCAAGACGGCGCAGCTCGCGGCCCTCGGCGCCTCGGTGATCGCCGTCGACCGGTCGCGGCGGCGCCTGAGGCGCCTGGTTCGAAATCTGGACCGGCTGCGCCTCGGCGTCGCCACGGTCGAGGCCGACGCCACCCGATGGACGCCGCCGGCACCGGCGGACGCGGTGCTGGTCGATGCGCCGTGCAGCACCACCGGCGCCATCCGGCGCCACCCCGACGTGGCCTGGATCAAGACCCCGGCCGACGTGGCCCGCATGGCGGCGCTGCAGGGCCGGCTGCTGGCCGCCGCGGCGAACCTCATCCGGCCCGGCGGGACGCTGGTGTTCTGCACCTGCTCGCTGGAGCCCGAGGAAGGCCCCGAACGGGTGGCCGAGCTGCTCGCCGCCGGGGTGCCGTTGGCACGTCGGCCGGTGCGAGCGGCCGAGATCGGCGGCCTCAAGGACTGCCTCACCGCGGACGGGGATCTGCGCACGCTCCCCTGCCATCTTGGCGCCGAGGGCGGCCTCGACGGCTTCTACGCGGCCCGGCTCGAAAGAACGGTCTGAGCCGCCCGGGCACGTGCTTGCGGCCACCCGAGCAAGCTGATAGGAAGCCCCCATGCGGCAGCCCACCCGCATCGCCCCCAGCATCCTCTCGGCCGACTTCGCCCGCCTCGGCGACGAGGTGCGTGCGATCAGCGAGGCCGGGGCGGATTACATCCACATCGACGTGATGGACGGCCATTTCGTGCCCAACATCACCGTCGGCCCGGCGGTAGTCGAGGCGCTCAGGCCGCATACCGACCTGCCGTTCGACGTGCACCTGATGATCTCGCCGGTCGACCCGTACGTGGCCGAATTCGCCGTCGCCGGCGCCGATATCATCACCGTGCACCCGGAGGCGGGGCCGCATCTGCACCGCACCCTGCAGCGGGTCAAGGACCTGGGCAAGCGGGCCGGGGTGTCGTTCAACCCGGCCACCCCCATCGATGTGCTGGACAACCTCCTCGACGACATCGATCTGGTGCTGGTCATGACCGTCAATCCTGGCTTCGGCGGGCAGCGCTTCATCCCCTCGCAGCTGGCCAAGATCCGCGCCGCGCGCGAACGCATCGACCGGTCGGGCCGGCGCATCGATCTGGAGGTCGACGGCGGCATCAACCTCGAGACGGCGCCTCGGGCGGTCGAGGCCGGCGCCGACGTGCTGGTCGCCGGCACCGCCAGCTTCAACGGCGGCCCCGACGCCTACGCCGGGAACATCCGGCGGCTGCGCGGCGATAGCTGAGCGGCGGTGCCGGCCGATCCCGATCTAAAGGCAACGCACCTGGCCGACGGCCTTGCACGGGCGCTCCGGCGGCTGTGGCACGGTGCGCTGCGCCTGTTCTTCCAAACACCGCTGTACCGCGTGACGCTGATCGGGCCAGCACCGCCCGAGCTGGCCGCGGTGCCGCCGGACCCCTGGCCGGGGGACGCGGCCCGGGGCGCCGATATCCTGCGCCGCGAATTCGCCTTCGCCGGCAAGACGGTGCGCTGCCCGGAGGCGATGTCCTGGACCCCGGCAGGCGTTCCGCCGGCTTGGCTGGTTGACCTGCACGGCTTCGCCTGGATCGGAGACCTGCGCGCCGTCGCCGGCGACAGCGCCCGCCGGCGCACCCGCGAGCTGGTCGCCGACTGGATCGAGCGTCACCGCCGCTGGGACCCGCTGGTCTGGCGGCCCGACGTGCTGGGGCGGCGGCTTTCCAACTGGCTGGGCCAGTACGAGTTCTTCTGCGCCAGCGCCGACGACGCCTTTCGCGCCCGCTTCTTCTTGGGCCTGGCCCGTCAGGCGCGGCACCTGGCTCGGGTGGCGGCCATGGCCGACGCCGAGGGCGACCGCCTTGGCGCCATCAAGGGGGCGCTCTATTGCGCGGTCTGCCTGCCGGCGTCGCGCTGGGGCGGTGGCGGCGAGGCGCGGCTCAAGGCAAGCCTGCGGCTGCTGGAGCAGGAGCTCGACCGTTGCCTCTTGTCCGACGGCGGCCACGCCGCGCGCAGCCCCAGCCTGCAGGTACGCGCCCTGCGCGACCTGGTCGACATACGCGCCGCGCTGGGTGCCGGCGGACGCGCCGCGCCGGGCACCCTGCAGAGCGCCATCGACCGCATGGCGCCGATGGTGCGCTTCCTGCGCCACGGCGACGGTGGCCTGGCGTTGTTCAACGATTCCTGCGAGGAGGATGGCGGGTTGATCGACCTGGTGTTGGCGCAGGCGGACGCCCGCGGCAAGGCGCCGGCGCGTGCCTCCCACAGCGGCTTCGAGCGCATCCGGGCCGGGCGCACGCTGATCTTGATGGATGTCGGTGCACCGCCGCCGCCGGGTCTGGACCGGCACGCGCATGCCGGAACCCTGAGCCTGGAGATGAGCGTCGGTAAGGAGCGGCTGATCGTCAATTGCGGCGCCGCCCCCGCCGGCCACGCCGCATGGCGCCGGGCGCAACGCACCACCGCCGCCCATTCGACCCTGACGCTCGCCGATACCAACGCCGCCGAGTTGCTCGACGACGACGGCCTCGGCCGGCGGCCGCAGGTGGTGCACTGTCAGCGCGACGAGGTGGACGGCGAGGTGTGGCTGGACGCCAGCCACGACGGCTACGTGCCCGCGTTCAACCTGGTCCACCACCGGCGCATCTACCTGTCCGACGCCGGCGACGACCTGCGCGGCGAGGACGGGCTGGTCCCGGCCCGGCCCGCGGCCGGCGACCCGGCACGGCATCCCTTCGTGCTGCGCTTCCACCTGCACCCGCAGGTGCAGGCGGCGATGGTCCAGGACGGCTCGGCGGCGCTGTTGCGGCTGCCCGGCGGCACCGGCTGGCGCCTGCGCATGAGCGGCGGCCGAATGAGCCTCGAGGAGGACACGTATCTGGGCACCCGCGGCCAGATGAGGCGCAGCCAGCAGGTGGTGATCCGCGGCATGACCGGGGACGCGAACGGCCCCGGCGCCCTGATCCGATGGGCGCTGCAGCGCGAGGACGGCGGCGCCTGACTCCTTCCCGCCGACTCTCACCGCGCAGGACGCGGAGGGATCCGCTCGGAAAGCTTGGAATGTATCCTCCGCCGCCTGCTAGGTTGGACCACCGATGATCACGGTGAACGGGAGGTCGTTCGGCCAAATGCAATACGAGACCC
>JBHICX010000157.1:0-5974 GCA_046759805.1 Kiloniellales bacterium
GACCTTTATGCGCTCGTCCACCGTAAACCGGCTGAGCTCCATGCCGCGCTCCTTGGCCCGGAGGCTCACCTGCATCCAGGCCTCGGCGATCAGCGTCCGTAAGGCCGTCGGCTGGAGGTCGACGCTGAGACGCCCGGATTCGATGTTGGTGAGGTCCAGGAGGTCGTTGACCAGGCCGAGCAGATGGCGGCCGGCGGCCAACACCTCTCGCGCGTAGCCGTGGTAGGTGCTCGGCAATGGCCCGGCGGTCTCGTTCGTCGCCATCTCGGAGAAGCCGATGATGGCGTTGAGCGGCGTGCGCAGCTCGTGGCTTATCATGGCCAGGAAGTTGGACTTGGTGGCATCGGCCGCCTGGAGCCGGGCCAGCGCCTGGTCGAGCTCGGCGTTCTGGTTCTTCAGCTCCTCGAGCGTCCTCTCGAGCTCGTGCCGCGCCCAGCGGGCAAAGTTCTCGGCCACGATCTGGCGGGTCATGTCGGTGCCGGTACCGCGATAGCCGAGGAAGCGCCCGGTCTCGTCATCGAACACGGCGACGCCGCTCAAGTGAATGTGCCGGGTCTCGCCGTCCACGTTCTTGATCACGAACGGCTGAGTGCGGAACGGCAGGCGCGATTCGATGAGCTCCGTCACCGCCGGCCGCCCCTCGGCAGGCTCGCCGAAGTTGCCCAGGCTCGAGAGCGGGCGACCGAGCAGGCGAGGCGCCGGCTCGCCCAGCGCCGCCGTGATTTGTGGCGAGACGGCGGTCAGGCGCAGCTCGGCGTCGGTCTCCCACACCCAGTCGGAGGTGGAACGCAGGAAGTCTTCATAACGCTGCCGCATCTCGGCGGCGCGACTGTTGGCCGCGGCCTGTTGCGTGACGTCGACATAGACGCCGCCAAAACCGAGCACCGTGCCGTCGGTGCCCTGCACCGAGAAATGGATCGAGTGATAGCTGTGCGTCTCCTCATCGCCACGGACGTTCTCGGTGAGCTCCACGCGCGTCGGGGTCGTGCGGACGCGGTCGAAGATGCGAAGTAGCCGCGCTGGGGCGGGCTCGCCGGGTCGCGGCGCCTGGCAACCGAGCAACAGTTCGCAGACCCGGGCGAAGGCGGAATTGGATCGGATCAGTCGGCCCTCGGCGTCGGCCAGGTAGTGCGCCGGTAATTGCTCGGTGAGGGCACGCCGGAACGGCTCGTCACCGGCGCGCGGGTCGAAATCGCCGCCTTCCTGCCGCGCCTCGGGTGGCTCGCCGTCGCCGCTCAACGAGGTGGTCACGTCGAAAAGCTTGCGCATCACCTATGCCCGATCCGTGCAAGACACCCTGGGCGACCGCGACCTTCGCCGGGACGACGGTGCCGGTCCACCCCTAGCCTTGGGCGGGTGGACGAAAGAAACCGCCCACACTTGCAGCCGCAATCTGATTAACAACCGGCAAATCGTCAAGATTAAAGTGCTAAATTATTGTAAATTAAGTTAAGACAGAAGGTTGGATCTATGCCCCGACGAGTTGTACATCCTTCCGACCATTGAACAAACAAACGTACTCCATATCGCACCAACCCTGGAAATCCATCACCTGTCACTCTTTCTTGAATTTTAGTACTAGAGCATTGTCCGTTCAGGCTGAACCAGCCCACGCCCCCACCCGGCCACCCATAGCATACAATCCCGTGGGTGGCCGGGTGGGGGCGTGGGCTGGAACCGATTCCAAGTGATCGGATAATGCCCTAGCCCTCACCATCCTTCCGCTCGGCGCCCAGCTTGGCCCGGGCCTGTTCGATCTCCCGCTCCCGAAGGTAGTCGTCGGTGGTGCGCGGCAGCGGCCGCGGTGGCCCGGCCAGGGGATCGTCGGGCCGCTCGAACTGCACGATGACCCGGCAGTCGTCGCACATGCCAATGCGCTCGGCTTGGTCGCCGCTCTGGAACATCCAGTGCTTGCCGGCGAGCTGCTCCACCATGTGCTCGATCGACGAGCGAATGCCAAAAGGCTTGCCGCAGCGCACACAGTGAAACGGCTCCTCCTGATTCACCACCCGGGCCGCCCGCGCCGCCTCGGTGAAGTTGAAGCGCGGCACCAGTGTTATCACCTTCTCCGGGCAGGTGGTCTGGCACAGCCCGCACTGCACGCAGGCCTCCTCCTGGAAACTCAGCATCGGGCGGTCCGGGTTGTCGATCATCGCGCCGGTGGGGCAGGCGCCGACACAGGCCAGGCACAGCGTGCAGCCGCCGGCATTCACCTCCACCCCGCCGAACGGCGCGCCCGGTGCCAGAGGCAGGATATCCACTGGCTCCGGCGCCTGGGCGTAGAGGTGGCGCAGCGCCAGCATGATCAGCGTGCGCTTGCCGCCCATTGGCAGGAACGAGCCGGCCGCCGGCGCCGGCATCCGGGGCAGGGCATACATCTCGTCCGCCGCCGCCAGCGGATCGTGAGTGTCGAGGATGCCGACCCGTCCGGCACCGTAGCCAAGCCCGGCCATCGCCGCTTCGGCCAGGCCGATCTGGCCGGCCAGCCCGTCGAGCTCGCCCTTGTAAGCGGGCCCGGCCAGGATGCGGATCTGGCTCACCCCGTAGGCCAAGGCCGCGGCGAAGAAATCGAAGCCGACCTGGGTCACCGCATTGACCGCGAACGGCACCACCCGCGCCGGCAAGCCGCGGCCGAAGCGGCCCATCATGGCGATCATCTCCTCGCCCTGTTTGACGTCGTGCACCAACAGCACCGGGTTCTCGCCCCCCGCCGCCAGGTAGGCGCCGACGAGGGTGCGCAGCCGCTCGAACACGGCCTCGCCCGGCGGCAGCGCATAGCTCGCGGCACCGGTCGGACAAACGCTGGCGCAGGAGCCGCAGCCGCCGCACACATACGGGTCGATCTCCACCGTGTCGCCGATCGAGCGGATGGCCGAAGCCGGGCACAGGTCGAGACAGCGCGTGCAACCGGTCTTGTGGCTGCGGGAATGGGCGCAGATGTCGGCGTTGTAGGCGACGTAACGCGGCTTCTCGAACTCGCCCACCATGTCGGCGACCTCGAACAGCGCCCGCTGCACCGCGGCGGGGTTGCCCGGGTCGGGCCGGAAGTAGCCGTCGCGTTTCTCCGGTGCCGGAAACAGGGGCTGGCCGCCGCTCAGGTCAAGGATCAGGTGGCACTCGGAGAAGGCGCCGTCCCGGCCCGGCTCGAATTCGAGATAACGCCGCGAGGCGGGGATCGCCGGCGCATAGTCGTCGACGTTGACGGCGAACCGGCCGAGGTGGCCGCGGGCCTGTTTGATCGCGCCCTTGAACACCGGCACGTCCATGACCCGCGGCGGCACCACCTCCTGCGGCCGCTCCAAGAGCACCGTGACGTCGAGGCGTCCGGCAAGCTGACGTGCCGCCTCAATCGCCTGTTCGTCGCGGCCGTAGACCAGGCAGATGCCGTCCGACTTGAGGGTGACGCTGGGCGTCGGCGGCACGTCGAGCGCCGATTCCGCCAACAGCGCGGCGATCTTGGCCGTCGCCTGGCCACCGTCCTCGGACCAGCCGGCGCGCTCACGGATGTTGGTGTAGGCGACCTGGGCCTCGGGATTGCTTTCCTCGCGGGTTTCGTTGAACAGCGGCGCTTCCTGGGTACAGGCGACGATGAGCGGGCTCGCCGCCTCACCGGCGACCGCCTCCTGGAAAACGCCGAGCTCGGCCCGGCACAGGTTGTGGTGGATCTTGACGGCGTCTCCCGCCGCCCCCGCGGCAGCACAGGCGCGGCCCAGGGCCTTGCCGTCGAGCGCCATGGTCTGCTCGCAGTTGCAGACGAGGACGCGCTTGCCGTTGAACTCCATTCCCCGGCCGCCCCTCCTATGGGCGGTCCCGACCGCCCCACTCCCTAAATATATCGCGCCACTGGCCGAAAACGAACCGCGCATGTTTGCGCCGGTTGCCAACGCCCCCGCGCCTCGACGGTGGATCGGCGGCGGCCACCGGGGCGCGATTGCACCGCCGCGCCGAATCGGCGTGCCGGCGGGCCGGAGGTGGATCAGGCGCCCTGCGGTCCCGGTTTCGGCCGGTCGCCCAGTCGCTGGCTGTCGAACGCGTCGCCTTCGCGGCTCGATTCCTGGTTCAGCTTGGCAAGCGATGGCTTGTCGCCACCGTGGCCGCGTGCCGCCCGCGCCGCATCGGCCCGGCGCCGGCGCTCTTTTCGGAACTTGTTGAGACTGACAATTTCACCCATGGTATATGATTCGTCTTTCGTTGGCCGCACCGCCACATTGGGCGAGCGGGACAGTTCGCAGGCGCCCTTGAGAGTTCGTAGCTTAACCCAATCACCACCGGGCGCAACCGCCCTTCTTACGTCTGCTCATGGGCGTTGCGCCGCGCAACCCGGCCGCACGGAGATTCAGGCGTGAAGAAGGTTTTGATCGGCGTGATCGTCTTGGTCGCGCTTCTCGTCATAGCGCTGCTGGTCGGCCCCGGGTTCATCGACTGGAACCGCTATAAGCCGCAGATCGCCCAAATGGCCGAACAGGCGACCGGCCGGCGGCTGGTGATCGACGGCGACCTGTCGCTGTCGGTCCTGCCGGCGCCGACGCTTAAGGCGCGCACGCTCAGGCTGGCCAACATAGCGGGGGCAGCGTCCCCGGACATGCTGCGCCTGAAGGCCCTTGAACTGCGAATCAGGCTGCTCACCCTCATCTCCGGCACGATCCAGGTCGAGAGCGTCACCTTGGTCGAACCGGAGGTCGACCTCGAAGTGCTGGCCGACGGGCGGCGCAATTGGGATTTCACCCCTGCCGGCGGCGCCGAGGCACCGCCGCCGGAGCCGCAAGGCCGCGGCCCCGTCGGTCCCCCTGGCGGCGCCGACGCGCTCAGGCTCGACCGGCTGCATATCGAGAACGGGACGGTCAGCTATTTCGACATGCGATCCGGCCGGGCGGACCGCCTGCAGGCGCTCGACGCGGACGTCTCGGCGCGGTCACTCGCGGGACCGTTTACCGCCAGGGGCACGTTTGCCTATCGCGGTATCACGCTCGGCTTCGACGGCAAGCTGGGCCGCCTGACGGCCGGAAGCGAGGCACCGCTGTCACTCGGGGTGACGCTGCCGGGGGCCGAGGCCAGCCTGACCCATGGCTCGCTCGCGCTGGGCGACGACGGCGTGCGGTTCGCCGGCCAGTTGCAGGCCGCGGGCGAGGACCTGAGGCGGCTGGCGGACTGGACCGCCGGCGCCGCGTCCGATCGGGACTCGTGGGTGCCAGCGTGGCTGGCCCAGCCGTTCTCGCTCGAGGCCAAAGTGAACGGCGCCGGCGACGCCCTTGCCATCAACGACATCACACTGGCAGTCGGCGACACCCGAGCCACGGGCGCGGTCGATCTGGGCTTTGAGACCGGCCTCAAGGTGGACGTTGCCCTGTCGGTGCAGAGGGTCGATCTGGACAAGTGGCTCGCTTTGCCGCCGCCGCCGGCGGCGGCGCCCGGGACCAGTGAGCCTGTGGAGGCCGAGGCGAAGCGCTCCCCGGCCCCGCAGACGACGACGGCGTCGGGCCAAGGCTTCGCCATTCCGTCTGATCTCAGCGGCAGCCTCGATATCAACATTGACGCCATCGTCTACCGGGGCAGGTTGGTGCAGGACGCCAGTCTCGCGGTCACGGTGGACGGCGGCGTCGCCACCATCTCCAAGGCCTCGGTGGCACTGCCCGGCGGCTCGGCGCTCCAGCTTACCGGCGTGCTCGCTGCCGCCGGAGGTCGTCCCGCCTATCGCGGCGGCTTCGCCGGCCGGTCCGACAACCTGCGCGCCCTCTTGGACTGGCTCGCGGTGCCGATGGGCGAGGTTCCCGCCGGGCGGTTGCGCGGCGTCGACATACAGGGCAAGCTCGCCGCCAGCGCCGACCAGGTGCAAATCACCGACCTTACCGTGGCGTTCGATGCATCGAACCTGACCGGCGCCGCGACGGTGGCGCTACGCCGGCGCCCGTCCTTCGGTGTGGCGATCGCGCTCGACCGGGACGGGGGGCCCGATCTGGTGCGGCGCCTGTGTGAG
>JBHICX010000158.1:0-5891 GCA_046759805.1 Kiloniellales bacterium
TCGTCGAGGCCGCGGGCGCGGGCCGCCGGCAGGGGCCGGGGCAGCACCCCCGCGGCGGCGACCCCCGGGCCGGCCACGGGCCCGCGGCCGGCCTCATCGACGCCGGCGACGCGGCCGCCCAGGCGGCGTTCCAGCCTCAGGTCCGGCACCGCCCTCACCCCTTGTCGCGGCCGCCGCCGCGCTTCGATGCCCCGGGGGGCGGCGGCGGGGAGGCCTCGGCACCGTCGGCGGGTTGCTCGCCGCTGCTGCCCTTTGTGGCCGTGCGGCTGAGCGCAGCGTCGATGCGGACGCCGGCGCGGCGCAACGCGTGCGCCGAGAGGCGGCCCAGCAGAATCAACGGTCTCAAGCCCGATCGCTCCCACACGCTCGCGGTCTCGCTGCCATAGAGCAGCTGGATCAGGTCGCCCAGCGAGACGATCCGCGGCGCCGCTACCGCTTCCAGCCGCCGCATCAGGGTGAGCCAGTACGGGCTGATTACCAGGCTCAACACGGTGACCGTGATAATGAGCCGGTAAGCGTCGGCCGAGATGATCGCCGTGCGGCTACCAGTCTGGGTCAACAGGAACGAGAACTCGCCGAGCTGGGACAGGGTCAAGCCGGCGATGAAGGCCCTGGTCCAGGGCTGCCGCAGGAGCCGCAAGAGCCCGATGTTGAAGGCGGTCTTGAACAGGGTGACGACGACCATGAGGAACAAGACGGTGCCGAGGTTGTCCCAGACGTAGCGCAGGTCGAGCAACAGCCCGATGGACAGGAAGAACACCATCATCAGCACGCTTCGGATCGGATGGGTCATCGCGATCATCGGCGCCCGCTCGGCCGAGTTGCCGATGATGAGGCCGGCCAGAAACGCGCCGTAGACCGGCGACAGGCCGAGGACCCCGGCCAGCCCGGCGCCGCCGAAGCAGTAGACCAGCCCCATCAACGGCGCCAGGTCGGTATGCGAGGCGATCACCCCGCCGAACGGGAGCGACACCCGCTCGCGGCGGCTCAAGAATCGGATGATCAGCACCAGGACCACGATGGACAGCGCGATCTTGAACGGCACCATGAGGCCGATCGCTTCACCGGCCAGGTCGTTGACCACCAGCAGCATCGGGACCACCGCCATGTCCTGGGCGATCAGCACGCCGACGGCGATCTGGCCGACGCGGGTTCTGAGCTCGTCGATCTCCTCCAGCACCTTGATGGCGACGGCGGTGCTGGAGAGCGCCAGGATGAAGCCGAACAGGATGCCGACCTCGGTCGGCCAGCCGAGCAGGACCGAGATCAAGAGCATCACCGCCAGGCTGCCGAAGATCTGCAACATCGTGCACAGAAGCGCCACCTGCCAGACCTGGCGGAAGGCGCGCAGGCTCATCTCCATGCCGACGGTGAACAGGAGCAGCAGCACGCCCAACTCGGCCAGGACGTCGACGTTGCGGCGCGAGGACACCAGGCCCAGAAGCGAGGGCCCCAGAACCACGCCGGCGACGATGTAGCCGACCACGGCCGGCTGCTTCAGCCGCGTCATCAACATGCCGCACACCATGGCGACCAGCGCCACCACGGCCAGCCCGGTCAGGTCGAATGAATCCTGCATCGAAGGCTAGTGGTATCGCCGCGCCGCGCCGGCCGCAAGGGGCATCGGGCACCGGCGCACGGGGCTGGCGCTGTATCTAGTTAACCTGGAAACGCTCCAGCCCGCTCCCCCTCCCGACCACCCCAAGCGTACAATGCCGTGGGTGCCCGCCCCGGCGGACGGGCCGGGGGTCGGGAGGGGGAGCGGGCTGGAGCCGCCAAAATGGATAACGCGCTAGCGCTGGCCCTTGTCGTCGAGCCTGAGCGCCACCGAGTTGATGCAGTAGCGCCGGCCGGTCGGCGGCGGCCCGTCGTCGAAGACGTGGCCGAGATGGGCGTCGCAACGGCTGCACAGGACCTCGGTACGGACCGTCCACAGGCTGCGGTCGGGCGCGGTGCCGATCCGGTCCTCGACAATGGGCGCGGTGAAGCTCGGCCAGCCGGTGCCCGAGTCGAACTTGGTCTCGGATGAGAACAGCGCCTGACCGCAGCACACGCAGCGATACACACCCGGCGTCTTGCAGTCCCAGTAGGCGCCGGTGAACGGCGGTTCGGTGCCTTTCTGGCGACACACGCGGTACTGCTCCGGGGTGAGTTCCTCGGCCCAGGCCCTGTCGTCCTTGCGGAGCTTGTCACCCATGGCCTTGTCCTCCATGCCGTCGGCCGCCCCACTCTAGCGGACCCTCCCTTCGCCCGCCAGGGGCGGGGTGGTTCGCGCCTCTTGACTCTACCGGCCGTTGATTCGTCCTACCAAAGCGCCCCGTCCCTTGCTAGGTTTGGCCCATGCCCGGACACCTCGATCGACCAGCGGGCACCCCGTCGCGCCGCCGCGCTCTGCGGCTCCTTGCCGGCGGCGCCTTGCTGGTTCCACTTGGCGCCGGCCGGGTCGACGCGGCCCGGGATGCCTCTTTCGCCGGGCAATTGCTGGTGGCACGCCCGAGGATGCGCGATCCACGCTTCACCGAGACCGTGATCTACATGCTTCGCCACGGCCGCGGAGGCGCCATGGGCCTGGTGATCAACCGGCTGGCCGGCCTCAGGCCGTTGGCCGAGGTGCTGCGCTGGATGGGCATCGAGGAGACCAATGCGACCGGCCACATCCGGGTGCACTGGGGCGGGCCGGTAGGGCTCGACCGCGGCCTGGTGGTGCACGACAGCGATTACCGGCGCGCCGCCACCCGGCAGGTGAGCGACGGGGTGGCGGTCACCGCCGAGCCGGAGGTGCTGCGCGACATCGCCGCCGGCACCGGACCACGCCGGCACCTGTTCGCGCTCGGCTATGCGGGCTGGGCCGCGGGGCAGCTGGAGGCGGAGATGGCCGAGGACGCCTGGGTGCTGGTGCCCGCCGACGCGGCGCTCCTGTTCGACGAGGACGTGTCCAGCAAATGGCGCCGGGCGCTGGACCGCTGGGGCATAGACCTGTAACCGCCGCACAAGCGCGCCGCGCGCGGTGCACCATCGATCTCATGGTGAGCAAAAGCTCGGGCCAATCCCCTTGTCAATGACAAGGCCGCCGGAGGCGGTGGCCCTTCGGGCCATCATTGACAAGGGGATTGGCCCGAGCTCACAAGGCAATCATGAGATCGACGGCGCGGGCTGGCGCCGATTTATGCGGGTCGCCCTTTTGCACAATTTCTTGCGGTCCGACTTGAGCGATTGGTCCAGATGTTGTAGTTCTGCCGCCGGAAGCGGTATCCTGGGGCCGAGTCGACCCGGGCGGATCCTGCCGAGCCGTGGTGCAGGTCAGCGGATACGATACGCCATGCGGCGTCATATAGCGGCTGTGTGTTGCCTCGCCGGCTTGGCCGGGCTCGGCCTCGCCTGGTTCGCTCCCACTGGCCTGGCCGCGGAGCGGCGGCTGCTCACGACCCGGGAGATGGGCGCTTGCCTCTGCCTGATGCGCCTGCTCGAGGGCCAGAAGGAAGACGTGGAGCTGCGGCGGGCGATCTACGAGGACCGGCAGGCAGCACTGCGGGACTTGGAACTGGCCCGGCGCGAGCGCACCAACGGCATCGACGAATCCGATCCGGCGCAGGTCGAGGCGCTGCGGCGACTCCTGGCACAGCGGCGTAGCCTCGCGGGGCGCCTGCGCCAGGACACCCTCCCCGACTACCAGGACGCGGTCCTGGGCTACAACCAAACGGCAGAGCGGTACAACGCCCTTTGCGGCGACGCCAGCTATCGTGAGCGGACCGTCGAGGAGGCGCGCCAGGCCCTCGACTGCCCGGCGTACTAAGCCCGGCGCGCTCAGGCGACCGCCGCCAGACGGCCGCGGTCGTGCGGCGCCCGGAAGTCGATCTCCGGGCCCGCGGGCACGATGCCGGTGGGATTGATCGATCGGTGGCTCGTGTAGTAATGCCGCTTGATGTGGTCGAGGCTCACGGTCTCGGCCACCCCAGGGACCTGGTAGAGCTCGCGGGTGTAGCCCCACAGGTTGGGATAGTCCATGAGCCGCCTCAAGTTGCACTTGAAATGGCCGTGGTAAACGGCGTCGAAGCGCGCCAAGGTAGGGAACAGCCGCCAGTCGGCCAGGGTGATCCGCTCGCCCGCGAGGTAGCGCCGTCGCTTGAGCCGCGCCTCGAGCTCGTCCAGGGTCTCGAACAGCTCGCTTACCGCCTCCTCGTAGGCCGCTTGGGCGGTGGCGAAACCGGCCTTGTAGACGCCGTTGTTGACCCGATCGAACACCACCGCGTTGACCTGGTCGATCTCCGAGCGCAGCGGCAGCGGATAGAAATCCACCTCCGCCCGGCCGAAGGCGTCGAAGGCGGCGTTGAACATGCGGATGATCTCGGAGGATTCGTTGTTGACGATGCGGCCGCTCTCCTTGTCCCACAACACCGGCACGGTGACCCGGCCGGTGTAGTCCGGCTTCGCCTTGACGTAGAGCTCATAGAGATAGTCGGCGCCGTTGACCGCATCCGGGAGGCATCCCGGCCCGTCGCTGAACGCCCAGCCCCGGTCCCCCATCAGGGGGTCGACCACCGACAGGCCGATGGCCTGTTCCAGCCCCTTGAGCCGGCGCAGGATCAAGGTCCGGTGCGCCCACGGGCAGGCCAGCGAGACGTAGAGGTGGTAGCGCCCGGCCTCGGCCTTGAAGCCGGAGCCGCCGTCCGCCGTCACCCAGTCGCGGAACTGGCTCTCCCGGCGAACGAACCGGCCGTCGGCATCGGTGATGCGCTGTTCCTCGGCGTGCCAGACGCCCTCGATCAGCATCCCCATGGCCGGCTCCCTTCCTCTGCCACGCCGCCCGCCGACGCCGGGCCCCCCGACACCGGCCGCCAGCAAGGCATGATCCTCCACTGTGGCGCCCTAGCCCCGAATTTCAAGATGCCTTGGATGGTGCCGGCCGTCGCCCGCCGGTCAATGATCCGCACCGCCTGAAACACCGTCGTCCGACCCATCCCCGCCCCCTTGTTTGGAACCGTGATAAGGCCGGCCACCTCGCGTGTGACCGACACCGCTCAGATCATGTGCCAGCGACATGCTAGGATGGGTGGGTTTGCCGAAGGAGGCGAACATGGTCCGCCGTCTGTGCCTTCTATGTTTTCTGTTCGCGCTGTGGCCGGCCTCAGCAATCGCTCAGTCGGCAGCCTTGAGGGACGCCTTCAACCAATTCAGCGCGCTGTACGCGCAGGGCCGATATGGGGACGCGGAACGTTTTGCCCGCAAGGCCCTGGAACTGGGCCAACGGGAGTTCGGGCCGGAGCAACCGAACACGGGGATTTTGCTCAACAACCTGGCCGAACTGTACCGGGTCCAGGGCCGCTATGCCGAGGCCGAGCCGCTCTACAAGCGCTCCCTGGCGATCCTGGAGAAGGCGCTCGGCCCCGACCATCCCGACGTCGCCGCCAGCCTCAATAACCTGGCCGGACTGTATCAGGCCCAGGGCCGCTATGCCGAGGCCGAGCCGCTCTACAAGCGCGCCCTGGCGATCCGGGAGAAGGTGCTCGGGCCCGAGCATCCCGACGTTGGCCAAAGCGTCGACAACCTGGCTTCCCTATACCGGGCCCAGGGCCGCTACGCCGAGGCCGAGCCGCTCGTCAAGCGGGCCCTGGCGATCAATGAGAAGGCGCTCGGGCCTAACCATCCGGAAGTCGCCACCAGCCTCAACAACTTGGCCGAGCTGTACCGAGCCCAGGGCCGATACGCCGAGGCCGAGCCGCTCTACAAGCGCTCCCTGGCGATTGCGGAGAAGGCGCTTGGGCCGAACCATCCCGACGTCGGCCAAAGCCTCAACCACCTGGCCGAGCTGTACCGCGCCCAGGGCCGCTACGCCGACGCCGAGCCGCTCGCCCAGCGCTCCCTGGCGATCTTCGAGACGGCGCTCGGGCCCG
>JBHICX010000159.1:0-5835 GCA_046759805.1 Kiloniellales bacterium
ACCAGGCGTCGGCCGCCGACGCCCAGCGCTTCACCTACCTTCGCCTCGCCTTCGATGGGGATGTGCTGATCGGCGCCCTGGCGCTCGGGCTGACCCAGCATGTGGGCGTGCTGCGGGGGCTCGTTCAGACCCGAGTCCGGCTGGGACCCTGGAAGGACCGGCTGATCGCCGACCCCGGCCGGGTCATGGACGCCTATCTCGAGCAAACCCAGGGACGCGCCTAGGCTATGTTCCATTCCGGCAGCACCGGCCCGCTCCCCCGCCCGGCCACCCACAGCGTACGATCCCGTTGGGTGGCCGGGCGGGGGAGCGGGCTGGAGCGATTCCGCGTGAGCGGAATCTGCATTGGGCGTCCGAGCCGACCGGAATGAAGATCACCATCAAGACCGCCGGGCTGTTGGGCCGCTACCTGCCGCCGGGTTCCGCCGGCGACACGGCGGAATTGGAAGTCGAGCCGGGCGCCACCGCGCTCGACGTGATGAAGCAGCTGCGCCTGCCGCTCGAGGGCTCCTATCTGGTGGTCCTCAACGGCACCGCGCTCCCCAAGCGCGAGCGCGCCCGGCGCCCGCTCAGCGAGAACGACGTGCTGGCAATCATGCCGCCGCTCAGGGGCGGCTGAGCGATTTGCGCAGCGCCGGCGGGCGAGCCAGCCAACAACGTGGCGGCGGGCCGGAGCCGGGGCGGCGATTGCCTTGAGAAGTCGTGAAAGGTCGCGTATCGTCCGGCCACGGCTCGCAACCAGATGCGCAGCGGCTTCGCCTGGGTCTTCAGCGCGCCAGGCTCCTGTTCCCGACGGTCTTTCCCCCTCGAAAGGTGCCGGTCCGCAGTGAGTATCGCAACGACAGCGCCTGACAGGCCGGTGCCGGACTGGCCGGTGATCGGGTTCCTGATCGCCGTGCACGTAGCGGCGCTGGCGGCGCTTCTGCCCGGCGCCTTCAGCTGGCCGGCGATCGGCGTGGCGTTCTGGCTGCATTGGCTGACTGGCGGTGTCGGGGTGACGCTGGGCTACCATCGCCTGATCACCCATCGCAGCTTTCAGACCCCGAAATGGGTTGAATACGTGCTCTTGTTCTGCGGCACGCTGTCCTGCCAGTCCCCCCTGGAATGGGTTGGCAAGCATCGCATGCACCATCAGCACTCGGATACCGCTGAGGACCCGCACGACATCAACCGCGGCTTCTGGTGGGCGCATGTCGGCTGGATCCTGTGCCGATTGCCCTGCGACATCCACATCCCCCGCTTCACCAAGGACATTGCCCGCGATCCGGTGTACCGCTTTTTCGACCGGTCCATGGTGCTGTGGCAGCTGGCGCTGGCGATCCTTCTTTACCTCATTGGCGGCTGGCCGTTCGTGGTCTGGGGAATCTTCGTGCGCCTGGTGGCGGTCTATCACTCCACCTGGCTCGTCAACAGCGCCACCCACCGCTTCGGCTACCAGTCACACCCGGTCGGCGATCGCTCCACCAACTGCTGGTGGGTGGCGCTCATCACCTATGGCGAGGGCTGGCACAACAACCATCACGCCTTCCCGCGATCGGCCCGGCAAGGCCTGCGCTGGTGGGAGGTCGACATGACCTGGTGGATGGTGCGCGCGCTCAAGGCCCTGGGTCTCGCCTGGAAGGTCAAGCTGCCGCCCGCGCGGGCCTGATAGCAGGAGACCTCTCCAAGCCCGGCTAGTAGTTGAGCGCAGGTCGGGTATCTGGCCCGTCTTTTCGCGGCGCGCAGATCGACGCGGATAGCGATGACCTTGGTACCCGCGTCTTCGGCTTGAAGATGAATGTCAGGTGTGGCCTGAACCGGCGGCGAGGTCCGTGTCGCCATTGGAGGGCCGGGCTGCCGCCGCCTGTTCCAGGTCGAACAGCGGCAGGAACGCCGCCGGCTCTTGCGCGCCAGTGAGCGCATATTTGTCGTCGAAGATGAAGCAGGGGACGCCGGTGATACCCAACATGCGGGCCCGCCGGTCCTCGGCCTGGACCGCGGCCGCCTCCTGGTCGCCGTCGAGGAAGGCGCTCACCGCCGGCCCGTCGAGCCCGGCGTCGGCGGCGACGGCGACCAGCACCTCCCTGTCGCCGATGTCGCGTCCGTCGAGGAAGTAGCCGCGGAACAGGCCCTCGACGACTTTGTCCTGCACCGCACCCGGCCCGGCGAAGCGGATCAGACGATGCGCATCGAGGGTGTTGGGGGTGCGTCGGATGGCGGCGAGGTCGATCGCCAGCCCTTCCTTCCGCGCCGCCGCCAGGACGTATTGGTAGACCTGGGCCGCACGATCGGCGCCGCCGAACTTAGCCGCAAGGTAGGCCCCTCGGTCCATGCCGTCCGGGGCCATGTCCGGATTTAGCTGAAAGGCGCGCCAGCGCACCGTCACCTCGAGGCCGGGCCGTTCAGCCAGTGCCCGCTCCAGCCGCCGCTTGCCGATGAAGCACCAAGGGCAAATCGGGTCGCTATAGATGTCGATATGCATGAGCCCCAGGGTGCCGTGTTCGCACCGACGACGCAAGCGGCCGGACGGTTGTTGCGACGTGTGCAGCCCTCACGCGGGCGGCGCCGCGAAGACCTCTTGGCGCTCGCCCAGGCCGCGGAGCTCGTGCCGGCCCATGGGCTCCCAGGCCACCGGCAGGTTGGCCGCGAACTCGGCGCTGACCAGGAGGTTGCGGTCGAGCGCCTTGGTCAGGTCTTCCAGACGGGAGGCCACATTCGTAGCGGAACCGATGACTGTGAACTGCAGCCGCTCCGGCACCCCGATGTTGCCGTAGACCACATGGCCCACGTGAAGGCCGATGCCGAAGGCGAGTGTCGCCTGGTTGGTCTTGGCACGCTCACGGTTGACCTTGGCCAGCCTTAACTGGGCTTCCCGGGCCGCGTTCAACGCCGACTGGCAGGCAGCCCGCGTCGGCGCCTCGCCGTCGCGGATCGGGAACATGGCCAGGACCGCGTCGCCGACGAACAACAAGACGTCGCCGCCATGGGCCAGCACCGCGCCGGCGGTGCATTCGAAATAGCTGTTGAGGACACTGAGGAAGTCGTGCGTCGGCATGGTGTCGGCCAGCTCAGTCGAGTTGCGCAGGTCGCTAAGCCAGACCACCGCATGCACGGTCTCGCCGTCGCCGCGCTTGATCTGGCCGTGCAACACCTGTTGGCCCGCGTCCGGCCCCAGATAGGTGGTCACCACGTTTCGCGCGATCTGGTTGTTGATGGTGACCTTGCAGGCGACGGCCAGGCGCCGCTGGATGCGGTTGAGGGACCTGATGTCCGAATCGCTGAAGCCGGACCGGCGGTCCGTCGTCCACGAGCCGCAGATGCCGTCCTGCAGCCGACGCCGGCCCACGCGTCGGACGCCGAAGCCGACCAGATAGGCGAAGTAGTCGGTGGCGCCCTCGTCGCGAAACTCGGTCAGTATGGGGAAATCCAGCGTCGCCTCGGGCCCGGCCAGGCGGCGGCGCAGGAACGGGATGCGGGTCTCAATCATGTGGAAATACGGGCTCTGCCGCCAGGCGTCCTGTTCGGCGTCGCCATGGCGATAGCCGGTGGTCTCGATGCCCTCACGGCGGCGCCAAGTGAGCGACACCGCCTCGAACAGCGGATGCAGGGTGCGAAACGCGACGTGCGCCCTCAAGAGCGGGATGCCGGCGGCGTGCAAGCGGTTGCAGCAGCCGTCGATCAGGCCTTCCATATCGGTGTCGCCGAGGGCCTGTGACATCAGCCAGTCGGCGACCGCGTCGATCAAAGGTGCGCCCGAGCTAAATCCCGGGACGTCGGCGGTCCGGGTCCTAGTCTCGTCCATTGCGAGTCATTTCCATTGATACACGGCTGTCGAGAAGACGGCCGAACGGTGCCTATAAGGTGTTGGCTCGGGCCCGCTCGATCAAGTCGTCCACGCTGTCCGAGTCGTGGAGAGAGGCGGCGCCGCCGCCGACCCAAACCCGGATCGGTTCCTGGGCCTCCTCGGCCAAGGCGAAGTCGGAGTGGTGCAGCACCGCGCTCACGCGGTGCACCACGATCTGCGCCAGCGAGGCCCCGGTGTCCGGCAACAGCGTGCAGATCTCCGGGCCACCAAGATAGCCGGTCAGATCCTCCGCCCGCACCAGACCGGCGATCCAGTCCGCCACTTTCGTCATCAACAGCCCGGCGCCCGCTGGCCCGTGCCGGTGCTCGATATCCTCCAGGTTGCGGATCGAAAACACCGCCAGCGTCAGGTAACAGTCGCGCCGGCGCGCGGCGGCGATGAGCCGCTTGAGATGGGCGCGCAGGAAGTCGGTGTCGTAGGCCGCGGTGCCGCGTTCGCGCGCCGTGTCGCTCAACGTCAGCTCCAGCGCGCCCCGCAGCCACCAGCGCAGGCGCTGGCGCTGCACCAGCATCATGAGGCTCGCGCGCAACAGGCCGGGGTCGACGGGCTGCGGCAAGGCGATACTGGCCCCGGCGCGGTAGGCATCCCGCGGTTGGGCAAGCACGTCGTCGCCGTAGATCATGAGCACCGGCAGGTTGAAAAGGCTCGGGTTGTGGCGGATGTGCGACGCCAGATACAGCGACCGCTCCTGCTTGACGCCCGCCTCGACCACCAGGACCAGCGCGTCGTAGCGGGTCCGTTCGACCGCCGCCCCGGCCCGGTAGGGGTCGGCTTCGAGGTCGACCGTGAGGTCGCTGCCCAGGGCCGGCGTGATCGCCTGGACCGCGGCGCCCGGCGGCCCGACGATCAGCACCCGGCAATCTTCCTGGGTAAACGCCCGCCGCTCAGGCATCTCGACGACGCGGCCGAGATCGCGGGCGGTGGCGATCCGCAAGCCCGCCTCGGCGCGCAGGGTCGCCAGCCGTATGAGCGGCCGCAAACGGGCAAGGATCACCACTTCGTCGAGCGGGCCTTCGACCAGCTCTTCGACCGCCTGTCCAACGCAGCACTCGCGAATCTGCTCCGACGAATCGGAGACGACCAGCATGATCGGAATCTGGGTCACCTCCCGGTCGCCCTTTAACTCGTCGATGAGCGCGCCAAGCGCCTCCTCTCCGAGGCTGCCGCTGAGCAGCACCGTCTCGGGCCGGCGGTCACGGGCCAGCGGCGCCACCTCCGCCGCGCCGTCCGCCATCAGACACCCAATGTCTTCGCCGGCGAACATGCCGTCGAGGCGGGTTCGTTCCATGGGGTCGCCGCTGGCGACCAGCACGTGCGCGATTTTTGGCATTCCGCCTGCCTTTGCGAGCGGGCTGTGTATCACGCCGCCGACGGCGTTGGAAGCAGCCGGCGCCAACGGCCGCTTGACCTGGGGCCGTGCTCGGGCGAACCATAGGCGCGATTCGTCACGTGACCGGTCGGGCACCGGGGAGACAGCCGTTGGCAAGCATTTACGACACCGAACTCGATAAGAACGCCGCCAACTATGCGCCGTTGACGCCGTTGAGCTTCCTCGAGCGCGCCGCCTCCGTGTTTCCGGACAAGACCGCCGTGATCCACGGTGAGTACCGCTGTGATTATGCCGAGCTGTACCGGCGCTGTCGGCGGCTGGCCTCCGCCTTGCGCCGGCGCGGCATCGGCGTCGGCGACACGGTCTCGGTGATGGCGCCCAACGTGCCCGCCTTGTTGGAGGCGCATTACGGGGTCCTCATGGCGGGGGCCGTTTTGAACGCCATCAACATCCGCCTGGATCCGCCGAGCATCGCCTTCATCCTGAGCCATTGCGGCGCCAAGCTGTTGATCAGTGACGCCGAATTCTCCGAGGGGGTGGGCCAGGCGCTCGAAGGCATGAGCGACCCGCCGGCGGTGGTCGACGTCGACGATCCCTTGCGCGACTCGGCAAAGGGCGGCCGACTGCTCGGCGACATCGACTACGAGGCCTTCCTCGAAGA
>JBHICX010000160.1:0-5831 GCA_046759805.1 Kiloniellales bacterium
CGGCGCCGGGGAGGATCACCATGTGCGACCGGCCCGTGAACAGGATGGACTTGCCGTTGTTCAGGATCCGGAAGCCTTGCGACTCGACTGTGCCGAATGGGCCCTGGCCCTGCACCGCCTCCTGGCCGCTGGCGTGGCCCTTGGTCAAATCGAAGCGCGCGCGGGTGGTGTGGAACTCGTAACCCTGGTCCTGGTACAGATTGACCGAGCCGAACAGGTCCAAGAGCTTGTCCGTGCGGTAGAAGTTGCCGAAATCCGCATTGAGCGCGATCCAGGTTCCGTCCTTCAAGGTGATGTCCGCCTTCGGTCGTTTCAGCCGCACCAGCTGGTCGTCGCCGGTGGCCTGAGTGGTCTCGTCGGCGCTCAACACATAGGGCTGGCCGACCTTGTCGATGTTCATATAGCGCGGGTTGACCATGCGCAGGTTCTTCGCGTCCTCGACCGAGATGTCGGCGACGCCGATGCGGAACCCTTCGTCCCTCGATGTTATTTCCGGCCAAATGATGACGATCAGCATCAGCGCGGCGGCGATCATCGGCAGCAGCAGTTTCAGGAAGGCGACGAAATGGCTGTAGAAGGCCCCGGCGCGGCGCGGCCGGCGGGCCGCGTCGGCCGCCGCGATCGCGTCGGCGATATGGGCGCGCCGGGTCCCGACTCCGTGATCCGCCGACGCCATGGCGCCGCCCTCGGCCGCCCGCGCTCCGCGGCTCAGACCACGCCCGCCCGCAGGCAGTCGTGCAGGTGCAGGATGCCGATCGGGCGGCCGTTCTCGACTACGAACAGGTTGGTGATCTTGTTCGAGTGCATGTGAGTCACCGCCTCGGCCGCCAAGGCGCCCGGACGGATGGTCTTGGGCCGCCGCGTCATCACCTCTGCGGCGGTGCGCGCCAACAGATCGTCGCTCATGTGCCGGCGCAGGTCGCCGTCGGTGATGATGCCGATGATGCGCCCCGTGCCGTCCACGATGCCGACGCAGCCGAAGCTCTTGTGCGTCATTACCAACAGCGCCTCGGCCATCGGCATCGCCGGCTCCACCAAGGGCAGCTCCTCGCCCACATGCATCAGGTCCGAGACCCGGATCAGCTTGCGCCCGAGCCGTCCGCCCGGATGCAGGCGCTGGAAGTCCTGGGCGGTAAACCCCTTGCGTTCCAGCAACGCCACGGCGAGCGCATCGCCCAGCGCCAGCATCAGCGTGGTCGAGGTGGTGGGCGCCAGCCCCATGGGACAGCCCTCGGGCACCTCCGGCAACACCAGGGCCACGTCGGCCATCTCCTCGAGCGTGCCGCCGGCGCGGCCGGTCACACCGATCAGCGGAATCGAGAAGCGGCGCGTGTAGGCCAGCAGGTCGGCAAGCTCCGGCGTCTCGCCGGAGTTCGACAGGGCGATCACCGCGTCGTCCTTGGCGATCATGCCCAAGTCACCGTGGCTGGCCTCGCCAGGATGCACGTAGAGCGCCGGCGTGCCGGTGGAAGCCAACGTCGACGCGATCTTGCGTGCGATGTGGCCGGACTTGCCCATGCCGGTCACCACCACCCGACCGGTGACCCTGGCCAGCAGGTCGAGGGCGGCGCTGAAGCGATGGTCGAGGCTGCGGGCCAACGCGCCGATGGCCTTGGCCTCGATGTCGAGGACCCGGCGCGCCGCCCGAAAGTCATCGGCCGCGGCGGGCGCCGCCTCGGGGGTGCTCTGGGAGTCAGGCAATGTCCGCATCGCATCGCCCCGTTCGCCATAGGCGCCGCAGCCGCCCGGCGCGGCACCTTCGGCCGCGGTGGCAAACTGCCGTCGGCAGTATGCCGGTCGGGTAGGCCGGGGTCAATTCACCGGCTCCCGCGGCCGGGGCTCGCGACCGCGGCTCGGCCACTGGCGTGCCGGGGCGCTCAATGCGCGAAGATGTCCTCGGCAACCCAGCCGCCGAGGTCGAGGTCGACGCGGGTGGGCACGAAGCGGAAGCACGCCTCGGCCAGCTCGCGCCGGCCCTCGCGGTCCAGCATGTCATCGAGCCGCTCGCGGATCGCGTGCAAGTAAAGCACGTCCTGGCCGGCGTATTTGAGCTGCGCCCGGCTGAGTTCCGCCGCACCCCAGTCCGACGATTGTTGCTGCTTGGATAAGTCGATGTTCAGCAACTCTTTGCACAGATCCTTGAGACCGTGGCGGTCGGTGTAGGTGCGGGCGAGCTTGGAGGCGATCTTGGTGCAATAGAGCGGAAGCGCCGACACCTCGAGATAGTGGCGCAGCACCGCCACGTCGAAGCGGGCGAAGTGGAACAGCTTGGTGCGCCGCGGGTCGCCGATGAGCGCCCTGAGATTGGGGGCGTCGTAACGGGGCTCGGGGAAGTGCACCAGATGCGCCGTGTCGTCGCCGGCGGACAGCTGGACCAGGCAGAGCCGGTCGCGGTGCAGGTCGAGGCCCATGGTTTCCGTGTCCACGGCAACGACGTCGCCGAAGTCCACGCCGTCGGGCAGGTCGAACCGGTGCAGCTCGATGGAGGGGCGAGAGCCGGGCAACGGCCGCCGACCGGATCAGCCCGGCGCCCCGAGACGCGCGAAAGCACATGGTGCCCAGGAGAAGACTCGAACTTCCACGGCCTTGCGGCCACAGGTACCTGAAACCTGCGCGTCTACCAATTCCGCCACCTGGGCACGTCTGAAGCGAGGCGTGATTCTGGCCGGCCGCCTAGTGATGTCAACCGGATTCCCCAGACAGATCCCAACATCAGCGCACCAGAGTAGAGGCGGACTCGGCCCGAGACGCGGTTCGTGCTAGCTTTATCGACAATCAGCGGGAATGATCCGGGACATCTCGGGTGTTACCTGTTCGGGAAGGTGTCGGGGGAAACAATCATGAGCACGGTCGAAGTTCCTGCGGGCAGTACCGAGTTCGTCGATTTCTGGAATGAGATCCTGGTTCCCAAGTTCACCAAGTACCGTCACATCCTGGTCGGTGGCCTGACGCACCACAGTGCGAAAATCTTTCCGACGCTCGAAGTGAGCGAGGGCGACAGGGTGGTAGACGTGGCGTGCGGCTTCGGCGACACGGCAATCCAGTTGGCTCGGCGTGTCGGCCCGTCCGGCTCGGTGCTAGGCATCGACTGCTGCGAAGGGTTCCTCGAGATCGCTCGCGCGGACGCCAAGGCGGCCGGGGTGGAGAACGTCGCCTTCGTCGAGGCAGACGCCCAAAGCCATCCGTTCGAGCCCGTCCACGACTTCTGTTTCTCGCGCTTCGGCACGATGTTTTTCGAGAACCCGGTCGCCGGGCTGAAGAACATGCGGACCTCGCTCAGGCCGGGCGGGGTGATGACGGCGATCGTCTGGCGGACCATCGATGACAATCCCTGGCTCGGTTTGCCGAAGGAGGTCGTGCTCCGGTACCTGCCACCGCCGGGTGAGGACGCCAGGACCTGCGGGCCCGGCCCGTTCTCCATGGCCGACCAGGACATGGTCACCAAGCAGCTCGAGATCTCTGGCTACACGGACATCCGGTTCGAGCGCGTGGACGCGCCTCTGATGGTGGGGAGGACACCGGAAGATGCCGTCGCATTCCAGATCGCCCTCGGGCCGGCGGGAGAAGTCTACCGCGAGGCCGGCGACGAGGCGGAGCGGCGGTACGACGACATCGATGCGGCGCTCAAGTCCGAGCTGAGCAAGTACGAGACGCCGGAAGGCATCGTCATGGACTCGAGCTCCTGGAAGATCAGCGCCCGTAATCCGAAATAACCGTAATACCAGACCCGGGAGGTCCCGGCTGATATAGTGCGCCGCTTCAAGCCGGGGAGTGGGAGTCGCGACCGGATCATGGCGGATCGATCGGTCACGGTGTTCGGCGGCGCCGGGTTCATCGGCCGCTACCTGGTCAAGCGACTGGCGGAAAAGGGCGATCAGGTACGCGTCGCGGTTCGCAACCCGGATCGCGCGTCGTTCCTGAAGCCGATGGGCGAGGTGGGACAAATCGTCCCGGTTCAGGCCAACATCCGCGACGACCGATCGGTCGCGGCGGCGGTGGCCGGCGCCGACGCCGTCGTCAACCTGGTCGGCATCCTCTATGAGCGCGGCCGGCAGACCTTCGACGCCGTGCACCGGGACGGCGCCGCCCGTACCGCCAGGGCGGCGGCCGAGGCCGGGGCCACGCGGTTCGTGCAGATGTCGGCGCTCGGCGCCTCGGCGCGCTCGCCGTCGGCCTATGCCAGGTCGAAGGCGGCCGGCGAAGCCGCCGCAACCGAGGTCTTCCCCGGTGCGGCGATCGTGCGGCCGAGCATCGTCTTCGGGCCGGAGGACGACTTCTTCAACCGCTTCGCCGCGTTGGCCCGGCTGATGCCGGTGCTGCCGGTGTTCGGCGCCTGGCCGCCGCGGCTCAAGCTGGCCGGCGCGGGCGGCCCGCGGATCCAGCCGTTCGGCACCGGCGGCACCCGCTTCCAGCCGGTCTATGTGGGCGACGTGGCCGAGGCCTTCTCGCGCATCCTCGACGACCCGGCGACCGCCGGCCGGACCTACGAGCTGGGCGGGCCGCGGGTGTACAGCTTCAAGGAACTCATGGACCTGATGCTGGCCGAGATCGGCCGCCGGCGCTTGTTGCTACCGCTGCCATTCTGGGTCGCCGAGTTGCAGGCGGCGGTGCTGCAGTGGCTGCCGGTGCCGCCGCTGACGCCGGACCAGGTCAAACTTCTGCGCCGCGACAACGTGGTCGGCCGCAAGGCGCTCAAGCTCGAGGACCTCGGCATCACGCCGACCGCGGTGGAGGTGGTGGTGCCCACCTATCTCGACCGTTACCGCCCCGGCGCTCGCTTCCGCGGCCCCGGCGGCGGCCGTTAGCGCATTCTCCTTTCAGGCGGTTCCAGCCCGCTCCCCCGCCCGGCCACCCCGAGCCGACGATTCCGTGGGTGGCCGGGCGCGGGAGCGGGCCGGTCCCGAGAAAACAGAAAATGCTTCCGGTCAGGCGAGATAGATCCAGGCCAGCAACCCGCCCCCCAACAGACAGCGATAGAGCACGAAGGCGGCGAAGGTGGCGCGGCGGATCCAGTGCATCATCCCGGCGATCGCCCCCAGCGCCGCGATGAAGGCGAGCCCGGCGGCGATCAAGGCGTCGATGCCAAGCGTCACCGACGACGACTGGACCAGATCATAGGCGGCGACGGTGCCGGCGGCGATGATGGTCGGGACCGACAACAGCATGGCGAACCGCGCCGCCTGCCAGCGCTCGTAGCCCAACAGGCGCGCCGCGGTGATGGTGATGCCCGAGCGGCTGGTGCCGGGCACCAGCGCCAGGATCTGCGCCAGGCCGATGATGAACGCATGGCCCACGGCCATGTGCTCCAGGCGGCGCAGGGTCATGCCGAACCGGTCGGCGGCCAGGAGCAGCAGCCCGAAGCCCAAGGTGGTCCAGGCTATGACCGTCACCTGACGCAACGCCTCGGGGCCCACGACCTGGTGCACCACGATCGCGGGGCCGATGATCGGCAGGGTGGCGACGGCGAGGTGAAGCGCCAGCCGGCCGCCGGCATCCCGGCGCCCGGCGGCGAGGCGGGCCAACCCCAGCGCCACCTGCGCCAGGTCGCGGCGAAAGTACAGCACCACCGCGGCGAGCGAGCCCACGTGCATTGCGACGTCGATGGTCAGGCCGTGATCCTCCCAGCCGGTGAGGGCCGGGACCAGCACCAGATGGCCGGAGGAGCTGACCGGAAGAAACTCGGTTACGCCCTGGACGACGGCCAGGACCAGGATGTGCAAAAGCGGCACGGACCCCCCTTCTTAGGCGCGATGCCGGTCGAGCGGTCCTGCCAAGGCTCAAACGCTGGCTGGAACGTTTCTGGTGCCGGGGCGCTTATAGCATCGGCTCGA
>JBHICX010000161.1:0-5824 GCA_046759805.1 Kiloniellales bacterium
CAGAAGTCGCGGAAGATCACGTCCAGGATGTCCTCGACATCCACCCGGCCGGTGATCCGGCCCAGCGCCCGAGCCGCCAGCCGCAGGTCCTCGGCCTTGAGCTCCGAGAGGTCGGCCCCCATCGACCTTCGTATCGCCTGCGCCGCCTGCCCCAGCGCCGCACGATGGCGGACCCGGGTCAAGGCCGGGGCGGAGCCGGCGGAATACCGGGCCGCCACCTCCTGCTCGAGCGCCGACAGAAATCCCTCGACGCCCTCACCGGTCTTCACCGACATTGCGAACGCCGGCCGTCCCGGCTCGCCGACTGTCGCCGGCGCCGGGCGCAGATCGATCTTGTTGACCAGCATCATGCAGCCGTCATCGATGATTGCCGATGTCGCCGCATCGATCTCCGCCCCGGTCTCGGCGTCCAGCACCACCAGCTTCAGGTCGGCCTGCTCGGCGCGGCTGAGGGCGCGCCGCACCCCTTCGCCCTCGATCCCGTCCCCGGCCTCGCGCAACCCGGCGGTGTCGGCCAGCACCACCGGATAGCCGCCGAGGTCCAGGCGCACCTCGATCACGTCCCTAGTGGTGCCGGCGGTGGCCGCCACGATCGCCGCCTCGCGCCGCGCCAACCGGTTCAGAAGGCTCGACTTGCCGGCGTTCGGCGGCCCGACGATGGCCACATAAATGCCGTCGCGGATGCGTTCGCCGCGATGGCCGTCCGCCAGGTGCGCCTCCACCTCGGCCAACAGTTCGCGGAGCGCCGGCTGCGCGCGCCCGGCGACGTCCTCCGGCAGGTCCTGGTCGGAAAAATCGATCTCCGCCTCCAGCTCGGCCAAAATCTTGATCAGCGCCTCGCGCCATCGGTCGTAGAGCCGCCCTAACTCGCCGTCCATCTGACGCAGCGCCAGCCGGCGCTGCGCCTCGGTCTCCGCCGCCACCAGGTCGGCGATGGCCTCGGCCTGGGTCAGGTCGAGCTTGCCGCTTTCGAACCGGCGGCGGGTAAACTCCCCCGGCTCGGCCAGCCGCAGTCCCGGTTGCGCCGCCAAGGCGTCCAACACGGCGGCGATTACCGCCGGGCCGCCGTGCACGTGCAGCTCCGCCACGTCTTCCCCGGTGAAGCTCCCCGGTCCCTGCCGCCACAGCGTCACGGCGTCGTCCAGCGTCTCGCCGGTGGCCGGGTCGCGCAGCCGAACCCGGGTCACGCGCCGCGCCGGCGGCGCCCGGTCGCGCCCGGAAAGCGCCCGCAAGGCCGGCCCGGCACCCGGCCCGGAGACGCGGATCACCGCCACGCCGGCGCGCCCGGCGCCGCTCGACAGGGCAAAGATCGTATCGTGGTCGGGACTGCTCATTTGGGCGGCTCACTCGGCCGCAAGTCTCAGCGCCGAGGCTCGACCTGGTCCGGATGTAGCATGAGCCGTTCGACCCGGCCGCCGCCGACGATATGGGTCTCCAGAATCTCTTCCAAGTCCTCGGTATTGGCGTAGGTGTACCAGACCCCTTCCGGATAGATCACCATGGTCGGTCCGAGCTCGCAGCGGTCAAGACAGCCCGAGGCGTTGATCCGCACGTCGGTCAGGCCAAGCTGCCGGGCCCGCGCCTTCAGATACCGCCGCAGCCGCTGGGAGCCCTTGGCGGAGCAGCATCCCTTGGGATGTCCCTCCGCGCGCACATTGACGCAACAGAACACGTGACGCGCGTAGTACGGCGGCGGATCCGACACGGCCTTATCCCAACTCGGCGCGCGAGTGGCCACACTATGTTTGTGGTTGAGCCAACGCAGGGCCCGGCCCCATATACACGACGCTAGAGGATCACCGCAAACGGTTAGCCGCGATGAGCGAAAACCTGCTGTGCGCCGAAACCAGCCCGTATCTGCTTCAGCACAAGGACAATCCGGTCCATTGGCGGCCCTGGAGCGCGGAGGCCCTGGCGTTCGCCGCTGCGGAGAACAAGCCGATCCTGCTGTCGGTGGGGTACGCCGCCTGCCACTGGTGCCACGTCATGGCCCATGAAAGCTTCGAGGACGCGGAAACCGCCGACCTCATGAACCGGCTGTTCGTCAACATCAAGGTGGACCGGGAAGAGCGACCCGATTTGGACAGCATCTATCAGTCTGCGTTGGCGCTCTTGGGCCAGCAAGGCGGTTGGCCGCTGACCATGTTCCTGACCCCGAAGGGGGAGCCGTTCTGGGGCGGCACCTACTTTCCACCCAGCGCCCGGTTCGGGCGTCCCGGCTTCAAGGAGGTGCTGACCCAGGTGGCCGAGGCATACCGGCAGCGGCCGGAACAGGTCGGCAAGAACGTTGCCGCCTTGAAGCAGGCGCTGCATGAGTTGTCGCAAGCCGAGGCCGGGGACACCGTCACCATAGAGCTCACCGACCGCATGGCGGAGCGCCTGTGCCGCGAGGTCGATCCGTTTCACGGCGGCCTGGGCACCGCCCCCAAGTTCCCCCAGGGCTCGAGCTTCGAGCTCATATGGCGGGCCTGGAAGCGCACCGGCCAGCAGCCGTACCGGCAAGCGGTGATGGTGACGCTGAACGCCATGTGTCAAGGCGGCATCTACGACCATCTGGGCGGTGGCTTCGCCCGCTATGCCACCGATCAGCACTGGCTGGTGCCGCATTTCGAGAAGATGCTGTACGACAACGCCCAGCTCATCGACCTGCTAACCTTGGTCTGGCAGGACGGCCGCGAGCCGTTGTTCGCCGATCGGGTGGCGGAGACCGTCGCCTGGCTGTTGCGCGAGATGCGCCTACCCGATGGCGGTTTCGCCGGCACCCTGGACGCCGATAGCGAGGGCGAGGAGGGCCGGTACTACGTCTGGACCGAGTCCGAGGTCGACGCCCTGCTCGGGCCGCGCGCCGCCGCCTTCAAGGCCGCCTATGACGTTCGCCCGCAAGGCAACTGGGAAGGCAAGACCATCCTGCATCGCCGCCGGGCGCCGGAGCCGAGCGATGCCGAGGCCGAGGTCGTGCTCGCCCAGTGCCGGGCCGTGCTGTTCGAGGCGCGCTCCAAACGCGTCCCGCCGGCCCGGGACGATAAGGTCCTGGCCGACTGGAACGGCCTGGCGATCACCGCGCTGACCAACGCCGCCGCGGCCTTCGCCGAGCATCACGATACCGCCCCCTGGCTCGACGCCGCCGCTCAGGCGTTCGACTTCGTGTGCCGGAGCATGACCGTGGACGGTCGGCTGTGCCACAGCTGGTGTGCCGATCGGGCCCGTCCCCCGGCCAGCATCGACGACTACGCCCACATGGCCCACGCCGCCTTGGCCCTGTTCGAGGCCACCGGCGAGATCGGTCATCTCGAGCAAGCGGAACGCTTGTGCTCAATCGCCGACTGCCATTACTGGGACGACGCCGACGGTGGATACTTCTTCCCCGCCGACGATACCAAGGACCTGATCACCCGCAGCAAATCGGCCATGGATACCGCCACCCCGGCCGGCAATGGGACTATGGTCGGCGTGCTGGCCCGGCTCTACTTCCTGACCGGCAAGGATGCCTACCGGGCGCGTGCCGAGCGCATCGTCGCCACGTTCGCCGGCGAGGCGGCGCGCAATCCGCTGGCCTACGCCACCCTGGCGAACGGCAACGAGCTGCTGCGGACCGGGCTGCAGATCGTGGTTGTCGGGGACCGCCCGGCCGCCGACACCCAGGCCCTGCTGCGCGTCGTTCACGGCGTGTCACTACCCAACAAGGTGCTAAGTGTGGTCGCCCCGGACCAGGCCCTGCCCCAGCGCCATCCGGCCCACGGCAAGGGCCCGACCAAGGGCCGCGCCACCGCCTATGTGTGCCGGGGCACGACCTGTAGCGCGCCCCTGGTCGAGCCGGCGGACCTGTCCGTCGAGCTCGGCGCCGACGGCGCCGTGGCGTGACAAGCGGCCGGCCAGGAGATAAGCTCACGCCCACGGCATCAGCGCCCGGCTCGACAGGGGGGAGCGATGAGCGAGATTACCGTCAACGCCAGCGACGGCGGCAGCTTCATGGCCTACGTGGCCGAGCCCGCCTCCGGGTCCGGCCCCGGCGTGCTGGTGGCGCAGGAGATATTCGGCGTCAACGTGGTCATGCGCGGGATCTGCGACGACCTTGCGGCCCAGGGCTATGTGGCGGTCTGCCCCGACCTTTTCTGGCGCCAGCAACCGGGCATCCAAATCACCGACCAGACCGACGAGGAATGGCAGCAGGCCTTCAAACTCTATCAGGGCTTCGACGAGGACAAGGGCGTCGATGATTTGAAGGCCACCCTGGCCGCCATGCGAGGCATGGAGGCTTGCGCTGGCAAGGTGGGCAGCGTCGGCTACTGCCTTGGCGGCAAGCTTGCCTACCTCATGGCCACCCGATCCGACGCCGACTGCAACGTCTGCTATTACGGCGTCGGCATCGAAGCCGCGCTGGATGAAGCCGGCAACATCGACGAGCCGCTGCTCATGCACATCGCCGAGGAGGACGGCTTCGTCGACAAGCCGACCCAGGCCAGGATCAAACAGGGTCTGGCCGACAATCCCTTGATCACCATCCACGACTATCCGGGCGTGGACCACGCCTTCGCGCGCACCGAGGGTGTCAACTGGAATCCGGAGGCGGCGACCCTGGCCAACAGTCGCACCGCCGCCTTCCTCAAACAGCATTTGGGGTAACACCGATGACCCACGCCATTCGCATCCATGAGACCGGCGGCCCGGAGGTTCTGCGCTGGGAGGAGGTCGAGGTCGGCGACCCGGGTCCCGGCGAGATCCGCGTCAAGCACACCGCCTGCGGCCTCAACTTCATCGACACCTACCAACGGTCCGGCGCCTACCCGTTGGCACTGCCGGCGACCCTGGGCATGGAAGCGGCCGGGCTGGTCGAGGCGGTGGGCGACGGAGTGGCCGAATTCAAGCCGGGCGACCGGGTCGCTTACGGCTTCGGGCCCCCCGGCGCCTATGTCGAGGCGCGAGTGATGCCGGCCCACCGCGTGGTCCGCCTGCCGGATGGCGTGGACGACCAGCAGGGCGCGGCGATGATGCTGAAGGGCATGACCGTGCGCTATCTGGTTCGCCGCACTTACCAAGTCCAGCCTGGCGACACCGTGTTGTTCCACGCCGCCGCCGGCGGGGTCGGATTGATTGCCTGCCAGTGGCTCAAGCATTTGGGTGCGACAGTGATCGGCACCGTCGGCACCGACGCCAAGGCGGAGCTGGCCAAGGCCCATGGCTGCGATTATCCGATCGTCTACACGCGCGAGGACTTCGTCGCGCGGGTGAAGGAGATCACCGACGGCCAGGGGTTGCCGGTGGTCTACGACGCCGTCGGCAAGGACACCGTCATGAAGTCCCTCGATTGCCTGGCCCCGTTCGGGCTGTTAGTCACCTTCGGCAATGCCTCCGGCCCGGTGCCCCCGATCAATCCGCTGGACCTGGCGCAACGGGGCTCGCTCTATTTGACCCGGCCCACGCTGCAGGCCCACGTGGCCAAGCGTGAGGACTTGTTGGCCAGCGCCAACGAGCTGTTCGACGTGGTCCTCAAGGGGGTGGTTAAGATCGAGGTCGACCAGACCTATCCGCTTCAGGAGACGGCGCAGGCGCATCGGGACCTCGAGGGGCGAAAGACCACCGGCTGCAGCGTTTTGTTGCCCTGAGCCCGAGCCGGCCGGCCGCGGCGCCCTACTGGCTCATCGCCTCGAAGAACTCTGCGTTGCTCTTGGTGGGCCTGAGCTTATCGAGCAGGAACTCCACGGCATCGACCACGCCCATCGGGGTCAGGATGCGCCGCAGCACCCACATCTTGGACAAGGTGGGCTTGTCGACCAGCAGCTCCTCCTTGCGGGTGCCGGACCGGGCGACGTCGATCGCCGGCCAG
>JBHICX010000162.1:0-5798 GCA_046759805.1 Kiloniellales bacterium
TCACTTGGAATTGCTTCCAGCCCACGCCCCCACGCGGCCACCCATAGCATAGGATTCCGTGGGTGGCCGGATGGGGGCGCAGGCTGGTTCAGCCTGAACGGACGATGTTCTTGCGGCACGGTGAAAGCGCCGGTCACTGCGCCTCTCGGCCGGCCAACCCGACCGCGCTCTCGGCTGCGAGCGCTTTGATCTCCTCGGCCGAATAGCCGAGTTCGGCCAGGATATCGGCGGTTTGCGCACCGAGCGGCTGGGGCGGCAGGCGGACTTCCGGGGCCTGACCGTCGTAACGGACCGGGTGGCGAACCAAGGTGATCGCTGCGCCCGTCGCGCCGTCGATGGTGACGAAATTGCCGTTGTGACGGACCTGCGGGTCTTCGATCACCGCCTGGTAATCGTTGACCTGCGCATGCCAGACGCCATGAGCGTCCAGGATCTCCCGCCATTCGGCCGTGGCCTTGCCGGCGATGGTCCGGGCGATGGTCTGGGCCAGCTCCTCGTTGCGGGCGAAGGTATCGGGCTCGGACACCGACGCCAACTCGGGCAGCGAGAGCGCCTCGCTCAGCAGTTTCATACTGGCCAGCGAAATGGCCATCTCGCCGTCCTTGGTCGGATAGATTCCGTAGGGTGCCGGGAAGTACCAGCCGGCGATGTGCCGGGGCTGACGCACGTCCTTCGGGCGCTCGCCGTTGAGATAACAGACGAAGGACTCGAGCTGCAGGTCGATCGCGGACGACAGCAGGTCCACGTCGACCCGGCAGCCCTGGCCGGTCCGGCTCCGGCGCAGGAGCGCCGCCAGGATCCCCATGGCCAGGAGTGCTGCGCCATGATGATCGGCGGCGGAGACGCCGACCGCCCGCGCCCCGCCGGTGCGGCTTCCGGTAATATCCATCAACCCCGAGATCGCCTGGATCAATAGGTCCTGGCCCGGCCGTTCTGCGTAGGGCCCATCCGGCCCGAAGCCGGAGACGGCGGCGTAGATGAGCCCGGGATTGTCGGCCTTCAACCTCTCGTAGCCGAGCCCCAACTTGTCCATGACCCCCGGCCGGTAGTTCTCGGCCACGACGTCGGCGCCGGCGATCAGCCTGCGGGCGATCTCGAGCCCGGCCGGCGCCTTGAGATCCAGGGCGAGGGAGCGCTTGTTCCGGTTGCCGGCGAGGAGCAGCACGGTCTGGCCGCCGACCGACTTATTGGCCCCGCCCCATTTGCGCTGGAACGCACCGTCCAGGGGCTCGACCGCGATTACCTCGGCGCCGAGGTCGGCCAGCAGCTGAATGCCAACGGGCCCTATCAGGAAGTGATTGAAGCTGATGATCTTGATGCCGCCTAGGATGTCCATGGTGTCAGCCCCTTCCTCGAACCTTCGATGCCAAACGCGCGGCGCGGTCAGCGACAGCACGCCACGGGCGGGCGGAGGGTGATCCGGAGCGGGTCGCCGGCGCAGGCGTTCAGGCCGCCAGGCCAAGCGCCCCTTCGGTTGCCACCTGGGCCGTGTCCAGGACCTCACGCAACCGGGTGAGCTCCGGCTGTCGCAGCTTCATAAGGGGCGGGCGGACGACCGCGCTCTCGAGCCGGCCGAGCAGGACCAGCGCCTCCTTCATGCGGTTGTGCATGTCGAGGGAGGGCGGGGCATAGAACGCCTGCACCAGCGGATAGATGCGGGCATTCAACTCCCGCGCCCGGGCGAGGTCGTTCCCCTGGACCGCCTGGAACATCGCGACCTGCAGATCGGCGATCACGCTGCCCGCGCCGGAGAGCAGGCCGCTGCAGCCCATGACCAACGAGCTCATCAGCCATGCGCTGTGCGTGCTCAGCACGTTAACCGGTCGATCGAGCGACTGCAGCGTGTTGATATGTCGCTCGTGCAGCATGGGGTCGTTGCACCAGTCCTTGATGGCTCGGATGTTGGGGACCTCCTCGACCAGGCGGAGCAGGGTCTCGAAGGGATAGCCGAGCCCAGAATCCATGGCGTACTGAAAGCAGATGAGCGGCAGGTCGCTCGCATCGGCGATCGCCTTGAAGTGGGAAAGCGCCATCTCCGGACGCAACTGGCCGCCCATGCTCATGCTGTTCGGGGGAAACACGAGCAGGCAGGAGGCGCCGCCCCGTTCGGCCATCCTGGCGATCCGCGCGGCCTCAAGGCTGCCGTCGGCGTACACGCCGTTGACCACGGGGATCGCGTCTCCGACCTCGTCCATGGTGACCGCGAGCAGCCGCTCCTGCTCCGCGAACGTGCAGGCGTGTACCTCGGTGGAGTGGGCGTTGACGGTGATGGCGGACAACCCCTCGACCCCCGACACGTCGCACAGGTGCTTCCGATAGGCCGCCTCGTCGATGCCGAAGTCCCGGTCGAACGGGAGCAGGCAAGCGGGAATTACGCCACTTGGAACGAAACCCTTGAAGCGAGCCATGGCAACTCCTCTCGAAGATCCGATGCTTTCGCTGCGCCCGCGGATCAGTCGTCACCGGCGGCCGCCGGCTCGATGCGCACGTCTTGGGGGGTGCTGATCTGGCGGCCGACGGCGCTCGATGGCGGCTCGACCTTGGCCAGCTTCTTCAAGGTCCGCCACTCTTGCATCAGCGCCTTGAGGGAGCGGCGGTTGCTGGTGGTCATGAGTGTCCGCGCCGCCGCCGCCAGGCGCCCGCGGCGCAGGAGGCCGAGGGCGTCGCCCAGGGACACCGGGAAGTGCAGGAGCACGCTGGAGTCCCGGTAGCAGACGCTCATGCATTTGGTGCAGCCGTCGCGGATGGCCGGGGCGTCCTTGAACTCCCAGATCGAGCACATTCGGGTGGCCCAGAAGTCGCAGCGATACACGTCCATCTTGTAGTCGAGATAGAAGTACTTGGCGCCGCCGAAGCAGGGGAACATCTGCGGCTCCCCGCGCACGAAGCGGATCATCTCGGACAAGGACTCCGCCGGGTTCAGGACCGAGAACCGGCGTTTCAGCCGCTTTACCGCCTCGAGCCGCTCGACCAACTCGTCGTCGCTGAAGTCGATCAGGCTGGAGCTGTCCGAGAACACCAGCGACGACGAGTGGAGCTCGCGCTTCGGATAGGTGAAGGTGACGGTCTCGAAGCCGAGCTCGCGCAAGGTGTGTGCCAGCCGCTCGTAGTCGTCGATCAGCCGGTTGATGGTGACCGAGGCCACGGTCTTGATGCCGGCCGGCTTGAGCGCCGCGTTGGCCTGGCGAATGCGGGCGAACACTCCCTTCAGGCCGCGATTGGCCTCGTGCGCGGCAGCGTCCGGTGAATCGATGGAGATGAACAGGGTCTTGAGGCCGCTCGTCTTGAGCTTCTCCAAGTTGCGCGGCGTCAGCGGCGAGCCGTTGGTGATGATGGATGGCCGCATGCCCTTGGCCACCGCATAGGCCACCATGTCGAGGAGCCGCGGATGCAAGAGCGGCTCGCCGCCGGAGAACGTCAGGTAGCGCACGCCCCGGTCGTACAGGATATCGAGGGCAGCCAGGGTGTCGTCGTAGTCGATCCAGATCCAGTCATTGACCAGGATCTTGTCCTTGGCGTAGCCGCAGAAGTCGCAGGTGGCGTTGCAGACGTTGGTCACCGCGATGTTGCAGCAGCTGGGCCCGCCCTGCGGCAACAGCCGGATCGTATCCAACGTCTGTCTGAGGAGAGAGACCAGCCCCGTCACGCGATTCCGCTCCCAGTCGGTCGAGCCTCCGCCCGGCGCCCCGCCTACCATCTTGTCACGACACCGCTGGGTCAAGGGCGGAGTGCGCCGTCTTGGCGCGCGGCGCCGGCCGCCGCCCGCCAGGCCGGCACCAAGTCCTCAGTGAGGACGGTCTCCCAGGACGGGCACTCGGTTTCGATCCAGCGCCTTGCGGCGGCACCCATGGCCCGGGCGGCCGTTGGCTCGGCCAGAAGGGCGCGGATCGCCGGCACCCAGGCCTCGGGGCCGTCGCCGTCGACCAGGGCACCATCGACGCCGTCCTGCTCGATGTAGCGGGCGGCGCCGGTGTGACGCCCGATTAACACCGCGAGACCGCTCGCCCGCGCCTCCAGCACCGCGTTTGCCGCCATGTCGGCACGCGAGGGGAAGGCGAAGACGTCGGCGCTGGCATAGACCCGCGCCAGGGTCTCCTGGGGCAGCACGCCGGGCAGGCTGGCGCCGGGCCCCAGCAGCTCCCGGATCGCCGACCTGTCGGGGCCGTCGCCGCAGAACATGGCATGCGCCTTGACTCCCGAGTCATTGAGCGCGCGCAGCGCAGCGGCGAGCGTCATCGTGTTCTTGCTCGCATCGAGCCGGCCGACCCCGAGGACGACGGGCAGCGACGCCGGAACGCCGAACTCGCGTTCCAGCCACCGGCGGTCGCGCTTGGCCGGGTGAAACAGCCGCTTGTCGATGCCGCGCCTGAGCCGGCCCACCCGGTCGGGGCCGACCAGCCGTTCGGCCCAGTCGCGGTCCTCCGGCGAGGACACCAGCACCCGCGCGCAGTGTCCGAGATAGCGCTCGAGCCGCCGTCGCATGGCCGCGGCCTGGCGCTCCGGGATGCGAAATCGCTTGATCGCGATGTCCGACAAGATTCCGTCGCCAAGGCTGTCGCGCAGGATCTCCGCGGCGTAGATGTGGGTGAAGGCTACCAGGTCGGTGTGCAGGGAGGCGACGAGCGGCGTGCCGCTGCGCCGGGCGTGCCTGAGCGCGGTGCGGGCGAAGGCGAAGACGTCGGTGGCGTGCAGCACGTCGAAGGCCGGAAGCCGGGTGGCAAGCCGTCGGTTGTAGGGCGCCAGGTCGGTGGCGTCGCCGGCGCGGCGCCGGAACGGCGCGAAGCGGCGGGTGCTGAGCACCGCCGGCAGGGTGACGATGCGGGCGCCGGGCCCGAGCTCGCTCACCGCTTCGCGCTCGCCCAGCATGTGCACGCTGAGGTCGATCCGGCACTGGCTTTGCGCCGCGGCGGCCTCGGCAAGACGTTCCCAGCACTTGACGTGACCGCCGGCCTGGCCGGTCCACTCGAGGTCCACCAGCACCCCGACCCCCAGGGGTGTCTCGACCGGGGTCATGAATGCTACTCGGCGCTGACTGGGCGCTTCCGCGCCGACACCCCGGCCGCCGCCGCCGCAAGCCTTCGTCGTCGCCGCCGCATGAGGCCCAGCATCGCCGGCAGGACGATCAGCGTGCACACAAGAGTCAAGGCGATGGTGATGGTGAGCAGCCGCCCCATGCTGGCGGTCCCGCGATGGCCCGACAGGGCCAGCGTGCCGAAGGAGCCGATCGTGGTCAGGGCGCTGAATAGCACCGCGCGTGGCGTGCTGGTCTGCATGAGGCTGGTCCCGGCCGCTTCCGCGCGGGTGCGCATGACCAGATGGATGCCACTGGCGACGCCAAGGCCCAGGAGCAGCGGCAGCACGATCACGTTGGCGAAGTTGAACGGGGTATTGAATACAACGGTCCAGGCAAGGGTGAGCACGCCGGCCAAGACCAGCGGCGCCAGCACCAGCCCCGCGTCCAGCGGGCTTCGCAGCAGTACGACCAGGGACAGGGTAATCAACACCAGCGCCAGCAGCACCGCCTTGCGCAGGGCGGCCACCACCGCGTCGCCGGCCTCGAGGATGGTGACCGGGCTGTCCGTCGCCCGCGGGGCGAGGCGCCGCACGGCGGTGACGAACCGGCGCAGGGCGTCGTTGTCGCTGATGTCCTCCTTCGGGTACACCTCGATGCGGGTGCGCCCGTCGGTGGCAAGCTGGCGGGCGATGACCTGCCGGGGCAGGTCGTCGAGCCCGATCGGCCGGGCCTGCAACGCGGTCTCGAGGATCTTCAGCCGTTTTTCCAGGGTAGCCAGGAGCCG
>JBHICX010000163.1:0-5673 GCA_046759805.1 Kiloniellales bacterium
GAGGCGGTCAGATCGTCGCCCAGGGCCGCCGCGAGGGCGGCCTCGAAGCCCGGATCGACGGTGAGCGCCTCGATGACCGGCGGCCAGGCCGCCCGGTCGTCGGTCGTGCTCAGCCGGGCCAGCGCCGACTCCTCGGCGGTGAGCCCGGCCCACTCGGCATCCATGAGGCGCGCCGCTTCGCGCGCCTGTTCCTCGCCGCCGCGGGCGGCGGCAAGCGCACCCTCGGCCTCATCGGCGGCGGCGCGCGCCTCGTCAACCCGGCGCTCGGCCAACGCCGCATCCGCGGCCGACCCGCCTTCGCGAAGCCCGCTTCGGCGGGCGAAGGAAGGTCGGCCCGGCGTTGCCCCCTCGGCAGCGGACGCCTCCAACCGGCGAAGCTCTTCCGCGACCTCACGCCGGCGGTCGCCGAGACGGGCCATGCGCCGCTCCAGCTCCTCGATGCGGCGGTCGAGGTCAGCCTTGCGCGCCCCGATCGCCGCCACCCGTTCGGTGAGATCGGTGAGTCGGCCTTCGGCCTCGCCGAGCTCGCTTTGCGCCGCCTCGACCTCGCCCTTGGCGGCGGTCTCGGCCTCGGCCTCGCCTTGCCGGGCGGCTTCGAGGGCGGTGCGCTCGTCCTCAAGCCGCCGGCAGGCGGCGTGGGCGTCGGCGGCCAGCGTCTTCTCCCGCTCCAGGTCGCCGCCGATCTGTTCGCGCCGGCGCCGGTTTTCGTCGCGGGCCTGGGTGAGGCGCGCCTCCTCCGCCTCCAGCTCGCCGCCGGTGACCAGAAGCCGCTGAAGCTCGGCTGCGGCCGCCGCCTCGGCCTGGCGCAGCCGCGGCAGGACGGCGGCATTTTCGGCCTGCCGGGTGGCGGCGGCGGCGGCGAGCTCAGTGCGCTGGTTGACCGTCGCCTCGGCCTCCTCGAGCCGCACCTCGGCCTCGGCGACCGCGACGCCGGCGGCGCTCCATTGTAGGTGCAGGAGGATTGCTTCCTGGCGGCGGATGTGCTCGCTCAGTCGACGGTAGCGCCGGGCCTGCGCCGCCTGCCTCTTGAGGCCCTTGAGCTGGCCGTCGAGGGCCTGCAGCACGTCATCGAGGCGCTCCAGGTTGGTCTCGGCGCCGCTGAGCCGAAGTTCCGCCTCGTGGCGCCGTGAATGCAGGCCGGTGATGCCCGCCGCCTCCTCGAGCAGGACCCGGCGCTGGATCGGCTTGGCCTCGATGAGGGCGCCAATATGCCCCTGGCTCACCATAGCCGTGGAATGGGCCCCGGTGACCAGGTCGGCAAAGAGAAGCTGCACGTCGCGGGCCCGCACCTCGCGGCCGTTGATCCGGTAAGTGGACCCTGCCCCTCGTTCGATGCGGCGGGAGACCTCGATCTCGTGCTGATCGTTGTAGGCCGCGGGGGCGTCGCGCTCGGCATTGTCCAGCGCCAGGACCACCTCGGCGACGTCGCGCGACGGACGGTTGGCCGAGCCGCCGAAGATGACATTGTCCATGCCCTCGCCGCGCATGCTCTTGGGCGAGGTCTCGCCCATCACCCATCTCAGCGCCTCCAAGAGGTTGGACTTGCCGCAGCCGTTCGGCCCGACCACCCCGGTCAGTCCCGGTGCGATCGAGAGTTCGGTGGCATCGACGAATGATTTGAAGCCGGCGAGGCGGAGCTTGTTGACCTGCACCCTTACCCTTGTCTCCTCTGCCCTCGACGGCCGCCCCGGTGGATCAGGAATCCGGAACCAGCGAGCGAAGGATCTCGTCGAACACCTCGTAGGGCTGGTTGCCGGCGACCTTATGACCGTTGATGAAAAACGTCGGCGTCGAGTTGACCTCTTGTTCGCGCGCCGCCTTGAGCCTGCCGCCGAGGATGGCGACCTCGACCTTCCGGTCGGCCATGCAGGCGTCGAACTTCTCGTTGCTCATCCCGGCCATGCGGCCGATGCGGCGCAGCGCCGCCATTGGGTCCTTGGCGCGCGACCAGTGATCCTGGCCGCGGAACAGCACCTCGATCAGGCCGAAAAAGCGCGCCGGCTCGGCGCAGCGCGCCATCATCGCCGCCCGCAGCGCGAGCTCGTCGAACGGGAAGTCGCGGTAAATGAGCTTCACCTTGCCGGTGTCGATGTACTCTTCCATCAGCCGCGGCAGGGTCTCCTTGTGGAAGCTGGCGCAATGCGGACAGGTCAGCGAGGCGTACTCGATCATGGTCACCGGCGCGTCGGCGGCGCCGAGGGACCGGTCATCCGACCACGGCTCGGCCTGTGCCAACTGCGCCGCCACCGTCCCGGCCGCGCCGCTGGACCCATTGGCGACCACGCCGGCGCCGGCCACCAGAACGGCGATGATCAAGAGGCATATGTTACGCAATTTGGGCTCCTTCGCACTAGATGTTGTATATGCTAGCGCGTCACGCCAGTCCACTCAAGATGTGCCTCTGGCCCGCCCTTGGATGGCGTCGCCGAGGCTCTTAAGGGCGTCGCGCAAGTCCGGATCCTCGACTCCGGCCACTCGGTCTTCGAGGTTTTCGATGGCCTGGCCCGTGGATGATTTGGGCGCGGCAGCGGTCGGCGAAGGCGCCACCGGCGCCGCCGGCCCGTGGTGGATCTTCAGTCGGGCCACCGCACGGAACCCGAAGTAGCCGTTGATTCGCTCCAGGATCTGCGGCTCCAGGTGTTGCAACTCGGTCGCCGCCGCGCCCGAGGCTCGCACATGCAGGGTGCCGCCGTCGCGTTTGTTGCGTGCAAAGGCAATACGGAGCGGCTGCGCCATGGCGGCCAGCTCATTACCCACGATCTCGATCCAGTCGGTGATCACCGCGGCGACGGCGAAACCGCGCTTGCCCAGGGCCTTGGCGGTCACCTTTGGCAAGAGCGCGGCGACCGCCCGTGGCCGACCGATGCGCGAGTCTTCGGGGGCTTGCTTGGCCATGACGTCCATCCCGCCGCTGGGCGACGGCCCGTTGCCGTCCTATAGTGATAGAGATCATGGTTTCACACAACCGGCCGGCGGCGGCACAGCCGATGGCACGATTCCGCCCGGCGGCGCCGGCCCGGCTCATTCTCGACTGGTACGACCGCCACGCCCGGGCGCTGCCCTGGCGGGTACCGCCGCAGCACCGCCGCGCCGGACGGCGGCCGGATCCCTATCACGTATGGCTGAGCGAGGTGATGTTGCAGCAGACCACGGCGGCCACGGTCGGCCCCTACTTTCGCGAGTTCCTGGCCCGCTGGCCGACCCTCGAGGCGCTGGCCGCGGCCCGGCTCGACGAGGTGCTGCACGCCTGGCAGGGGCTGGGCTACTACGCCCGCGCCCGCAACCTGCACCGATGCGCCAACACGGTGGTGCACCGGCACGGCGGCCGGTTTCCCGAAGCCGAGGCCGAACTGCGCGCGCTGCCCGGTATCGGCCCGTACACCGCCGCCGCCATCGCCGCCATCGCCTACGACAAACCGGTGACGGTGGTGGACGGCAATGTGGAACGGGTAGTGGCGCGATTGTTCGGCGTCGAAACGCCGCTGCCGCAGGCCAAGGCGGAGCTCAGGCGGCTCGCCGCCACGCTGGTGCCGGCCCACCGGGCCGGCGACTTCGCGCAAGCCGTGATGGATCTGGGCGCCACCGTGTGCACGTCGCAAAAGCCCGGTTGTGACCGGTGCCCGTGGCGCCGGCGCTGTGCGGCCAGGGCCGCCGGTACCGCCGCGGAGCTGCCGCGGCGGGTGCCGAGGAAGCACCGTCCGACACGGCACGCCGTGGCGTTCTGGACCACCCGGCCGGACGGGGCGGTGCTGCTGCGCCGGCGCCCGGACCACGGCCTGCTCGGCGGCATGATGGAGATTCCCTCCACCGGTTGGCGCGAGCGTCCCTGGACCCTCGCCGAGGCACTCAAGGCGGCCCCGGTGGCCGCCCGTTGGCGGGCGCTGTCCGGCGTAGTGCGTCACGGCTTCACCCACTTTCACCTGGAGCTCACGGTGCTGGCGGGACGAGCCGAGGACCGGGCGGCGGGGCTGTGGAGTGCGCCCGATCGTCTGTCCGACCAGGCGCTGCCCACGGTCATGAAGAAAGTGATCCGCCACGCGCAAGCCCGGTCTTAGGCGGTCACCGCATCGATCCGGGCATCAGGGGTGGAAGCGGTTTCGCCCGGTCCGCCAATCAGTCCAACCGTGCCACCACGGAAAGCGATTCCGGGCGACATGGCGTCGGACCCGGCTTGCGCACATGACCCGGCCGCTCATCGGATGCACGAACAGCCGATGCAGCCGGCCGTGCCGGCCCCGCGCCAGGGCCCGGTAGACGCCGTGCCGATAGTGGATGGCGCGGACCGAACGGTAGCCTTGCCAACGCAGCGCCGCCCGGACCTGACGCGGCGCCAACAGGTGATGGCGCCGGCCCGGGAAGAATCCGCGAGAGTGGAATCCGAACCCGCGGTGGCGATGCTGGAAATCCAGGGGCCATGGCCGCTGGATGACCCACTCGCAGCGGCCGTCATGGCGCAAACCATGCGCCTCGCCGGGGGTGGGGAGGCCGACCACGGCGGCGGCGCAGGCGGCGGCGAGTATGAGTCCGGTCAGTCTGGTCATGGTTGCTACGTCCTCCGGTGGTCGGGCCGGCGCCGTCGGCTGGTGCGCGGCGCAAGGCCATTGGTTCGCGGCCGGAGGATGCACTATGCTCGCTGAACCGAAGCTGAGCGTGCCGTTCATCGACGGTTCAGCGGGGCGCAGGTATGGAAGCCGCATGCGCAGGCTCGCACACATCGTTGCCGCGGCGACGCTGGCCGTGTGTCTGGCCGCACCCGCCGCGGCGCGCGACCATGACCGCGCCCGCGACGCGGTGCGGTCCGGTCAGGCGCGGCCACTGGGCCAGATCCTTGGCCATGTGATGAGCCAGTGCCCGGGCCAATTCCTCGACGCCCAGCTGCGACCGGGGCGCGGCGGCCTGGTGTATGTGATCAAGCTTCTCAGACCCGGCGGGCGGGTCGCCAAGCTGGTGGTCGACGCCAGGTCCGGCGCCATCCGCGGCGGCCGGTGCTGAGCCGGCCGGGGGCGCGCCATGCGTTTGCTCGTGATCGAGGACGACCCGGACCTCAACCGCCAGCTCGCCGAGGCGCTGCGCGACTCGGGCTACGTGGTCGATGTCGCCTTCGACGGCGAGGAAGGGCACTTCCTCGGCGACACCGAGCCCTATGACGCCGTGGTCCTGGACCTCGGCCTGCCGGAGATGGAGGGGGTCACGGTGCTGAAGCGCTGGCGCGCCGAGGGCCGCGACATGCCGGTCCTGATCCTCACCGCCCGCGACGCCTGGTCGGAGAAGGTGGCCGGCTTCGACGCCGGCGCCGACGACTACGTCACCAAGCCGTTCCACGTCGAGGAGGTGCTGGCCCGCATCCGGGCCTTGATCCGCCGCGCCGCCGGCCACGCCTCGGCCGAGCTCGAATGCGGCGGGGTGTGCGTCGACACCCGCTCCGGCCGGGTCACGCGGGACGGCGCCCCGGTCAAGCTCACCGCCCATGAGTACAAGGTCCTCGCCTACCTCATGCACCACAAGGACAAGGTGGTGTCGCGTACCGAGCTGACCGAGCACATCTACCACCAGGACTTCGACCGGGATTCCAACACCATCGAGGTCTTCGTCGGGCGCTTGCGCAAGAAGCTCGGGGCATGGTTGATCCAGACCGAGCGCGGCCTCGGCTACCGGCTCACCGACCCGGACCCG